>CAZJCB010000055.1:0-11407 GCA_964544245.1 uncultured Christensenella sp. | reverse complement strand
TTCGGATTGACAGAGAGCCTCTGCGGCCATGCGGGGTCAGCTTACGGGTCAGGCACGGAGCCTGACCCGGCGGGAAGCCTGGCATGGCGGCCACTCCCTGTCAATCCCCGCGGAAATTTCCTGCTGATCTTAACCCCGCTTCGCGCTCAAACTATGTGAGGCACAAATGACGTCTTCGCGCTCAATTTGACATGAGGCACTACGGCAAACGGGCATTTACGCACTCCCGCCCTGCCTGAGCCGTTTTGCCGCCTCCCGAACTGAAGCCCTGATGCTTTCCTCGTCCAGCGTAAGGTACTCCCCGTTAAGGTACAACACCCGCCCTTGCGCCATTGTCATCTTTACATTTTCTCCACGCGCGGCATACACGAGTGCTGAGGGGATGCTGATGAGAGGCAGCAGGTTAGGCATATCCAGATCCAAAAGGATGCAATCTGCCTGCCAGCCCTCCTGTATGATCCCAAGCCGGTCATAACCCATCGCTGCTGCGGCGTTCACCGTGGCCGCCTCTATGACCCTCGCAGGAGACATCAAGGCAGGATCCCGGCGGACACCCTTGTCCAGAATCCCGGTCAGTTTGATTTCTTCAAACAAATCAAGATGATCGTTACTGGCTGCTCCGTCCGTGCCGATAGCCAGGCGGATACCCCGGGAGAGCATCTCGCTTACCGGCGCAATGCCGCTGCCCAACTTCAGGTTGCTGACCGGGTTGTGCGCGACGGTCACACCATCCCCGGCGAGCAGCTCCATGTCCTCAGGTTCTACCCAGACGCAATGCGCGGCAACAGCGGGCATCCTGAAAAGGCCAAGGTCATGGAAATAACGGACAGGACTCACCCCATGCCGCTGTTTGCACTCCATCACCTCGCGTTCTGTTTCGCTCAGGTGAACATGTACGATGTTGTCCATCCCATCGCAAGACCGCACCAGGTTTCTGACGAGGTCAGGGGTGCTGGTATACTCAGCATGCACGCTGACACTGGCTCGCACGCGTCCTTCAAAGCTTCGATGATACTCCCTGCGAAAAGCAATCGCGCGGTCCAGTTGTTCACGCCCCTGCCCAGGACTGAACTCGACGCAGGCATCTGTGATCAGCGAACGCATCCCAGCCCCGCCCGCAGCAAGGGCTGTCACTTCCGGAAACATATACATGTCATTGAAGCAGGTCACGCCACATCGCAGGTATTCCAGCATTGCCAGTTCCACACCCGCCTTTGCGGCTTCTGCGGTGAGCCGGCCTTCCATCGGGAAGATGACCCCGTACAGCCACTCCTTGAGCGGCAGGTCGGTTCCTACGCCGCGCAGCAGGGTCATCGCACTGTGAGCGTGTGCGTTGACCAGTGAAGGCATCAGTAGCATCCCTTTGCCCGAGGTCACCACCTCAGGGTCCAGGTTCGGTGACTTCTCCTCAGGCCCGGCAAACAGGAACCGGCCGTCCTTGATCAGCACTGCCGCGTTTTCAACAAGCTCCATAGCCAAGCCGCCCCTAACGCCCGGAAAAAGAAGGATGTCTTTGATTTTTATGATACCGCTGCCCGCCATGCCGCTCCTTACTTGCTCAGGGTTACGTTGAAAATATAGCGGTGTATATACACCCTGTACTGTTCATAAGCCCCGCAGGCGAGGTAGAGTTCCTTGAGGCTTCTGTGCAGCCTGGCCTTGATGAGGATGTTCCTGCCTATCATGGGCATTGTCCGCCAAGTCTGGCCCGTATAGTGATGATAGTAGTTGTATACCGGTTCCTCCATGAAACTGACAACCATCACGTGGCGGTAATAACGCATGTTGAAATGGAAATCCTCACCCCAGCCCAGGTCTTTGCTGAAACGAATACCGTTTTCCTCGATGATGGCGCGAACATACAGTTTATTCCATAAGGCACTGAAATAATAACTGCCCGGGCGGCGCGACAGCGCGTTCAGAAACCCTGCCCGGTCCATCACCACGTTTCCCATGATAAGCCCTCGGTTGACAGACTTTCCGTTCATAAGGAAATTGAAGTGCGAGATGACCAGGTCAGATCCGTCTGCTGCCTTCAGAAAGTTCGCGAACGCGCCGGATGGCACGGTATCATCACTGTCGATAAAGGCGACATATCTCCCCGTCGCGATATCCAGAGCCGTGTTCCTCGCTGCTCCTGGGCCGGCGTTTTGCTGGCTCACCACCTTGATCCTGGCGTCAATCGAAGCATACTGTCTGCAGACCGCCAGGCTGTCATCCCGGCTGCCGTCATCCACCAGAAGAACTTCCATGCCGTCAATACCTTGAGCCAGCACGCTGTCCAGTGTTGCCGGGAGCGTGTTCTGAGCGTTGTATACAGGGATGACGACACTAAGCACGGGTGTTTTCAAACAGTTGCCACTCCTTTGTTTTCTATTGATTATATCATATCGGCAAAACCGCATCAAATATTCAAATCCTTGAGTTTCGGCAGACCTCCCTGTGTTGCTCGAGCAGAATCATCTGATTCTAAAACACGTCCCCCGCGGCTTATAATCACAATAATTACTTTAGAACCCAAAAATGCGAGTAAAATCAATGCGCTTCAAGCTTTGGATGTCCGGCTGTCAATCGGCAAACATTGGAGCAACAATGGAAATCAACCGGCACTCATTCAGAATTGCTCTGTCCGCGCGGGGCGTCTTCTTGGAGAAGCGATAAGTATGATATACTGTTTGCAGAAAGCGCAGGAGGTGCGGGATGGATAACGGAAAGAGGATCATACTGGACATCAACCACCTGATGGCGGATACCGTTGGCTGGCAATACGGCATCAGCAGGGACATGATCGACCGGAGAGAAATACAGGCAAGGGCTGCTTTCGAGGCGGTAAGGAAAGCACGCGGGACCGGTTGGCTGGGATGGACTGAACTGCCCTACAATCAGGCCGAGACCGTCAGGGAGATCCAGGAGACCGCGAAAAAAATCAGGGAACGTTTTGATACCTTTGTCGTGCTGGGCATCGGCGGCAGCGCCCTTGGCCCCATCTCTGTGCAGCAGGCGCTCAACCATCTGCGTTATAACGAGCTGCCCGGGGAAAAAAGGAACGGCCCCCGGCTGTACGTGGAGGACAATATTGACCCCGAACGGATGCGTGCGCTGCTGGATGTAATCGACGCCAAGAATACCTGCTTCAACGTTGTTACAAAATCCGGCGCAACAGCCGAGACGATGAGCCAGTACCTCATCATCAGCGAGCTGCTGAAGAAAGAAGTCGGTCAAAACTGGCATGATCACATTATCGCCACAACCGACCAGGAGAAAGGCAACCTGATCAAGCTGGCAAAAAAGGAGGGTTTCAGGCATTTTTATATCCCTTCCGGTGTCGGTGGGCGTTTCAGCGAGTTGAGCCCGGTTGGTTTGCTGCCAGCCGCGGTCTGCGGCGTTGACATCCTCGGGATGCTCGCAGGCGCCGCTGATATGGACAAAAGATGCGGGAATGGAAACGTTTGGGAAAACCCTGCGCTGCTGGAAGCGGTCGTCCAGGCTGTCGCAATGGAGGAGATGGACATCAACGTATTGGTAATGATGCCCTACGCCGACAGCCTGAAGTACATGGCGGACTGGTTCTGCCAGCTCTGGGCGGAAAGCCTGGGAAAGAATGTCACCCGCAAGGGTATGGCAGTCAACGTCGGGCAGACGCCGGTGAAATCCCTGGGCGTTACTGACCAGCACAGCCAGCTTCAGCTATATACTGAAGGGCCTTATGATAAAATTGTCACTTTTCTTCAGGTAGGGGGGTTCCGAGAGGAGTTCACCATCCCCCATGGCTGCGAGGATTTTCCGGACATCTCCTTCCTCGGCGGAAAAACTTTAAACCAGCTTCTGGACGCAGAATACCGCGGGACACAGTATGCGCTGCTCAGGGCGGGCCGGATGAGTCAAACCATCCTGCTGCCGGAAGTCAGCGCCTTCACCATCGGACAATTGATATACTTCCTCGAGATGGTCACCGCCTACGCCGGCGAGTTGCTGGATATCGACGCCTTCAACCAGCCCGGGGTCGAGGAGAGCAAAATCGCATCCTATGCATTGCTGGGAAACAACGCGGAAAAGTTTAGGAAAAAGCAGGAGGAAATGGCCAGGCAGCCAGAGCCCAAGCAGGAGTACAGGCTGGGTTAATTTCCCTGGGAACACAGCAAAAGGAGCGGCATCATTCCGCTCCTTTTAAGTTTTGATGAATATCAGCGGCCCAAAGGGAGATTTCCCTTCCGGGCGCAAGGGGCCAAAGCCCTGTGCCTCGAGGCATTAAGCGGGGAAGTCATATCTTACTTTTGGATTCCTTGCCGCGTTGACTTCATCAGGCCTGCCAATGGGCGTAGTGAGGGGACATTGGTGAAGTTTTTCAGGATCCTGTCCGATCATACGCTCAATTTCAAAGAAAGCCTCCGCCGCCTCATCCAAAGTTTCCCGGCTTTCGGTTTCCGTTGGCTCCACCATCAGCGCTTCATGAACGATCAGGGGGAAGTACATTGTCGGCGGGTGCATCCCGTGGTCCAGCAGGCACTTGGCAACGTCCAGAGCGGACACGCCAAACTTCTTTTTGACTTCCTCCAGGGTCAGCACGAACTCATGCATGCAGATTCTGTCATATGCCGGCTGAAAGTGTCCCTTTATGCGGCTCATGAGGTAATTCGCGTTAAGCACTGCCGTGCCGCTTGCCTGTGGGATGCCCTCTCGGCCCAGCGTCAGGATATAGGTCAACGCGCGGACAACGACCAGGAAATTTCCATAAAAAGCGCGTACCTGTCCGAAACTGTTAGTTTTTGTCAATTCTCCCATACTGCTCTGGGGCAGGTAATCAGCCAGAGGCTTCTTGCACCCCACAGGCCCGGAGCCAGGCCCTCCGCCTCCATGCGGGGTAGAAAAGGTTTTATGCAGGTTAAGGTGAACAACGTCAAATCCCATATCACCCGGGCGAACCCAGCCCATGATAGCGTTAAGGTTCGCACCGTCGTAATAGTTCAGCCCGCCGGACTCATGAACCAGCCTGGTGATTTCAAGGATGTTGGGATCGAAGATGCCCACCGTATTGGGGTTGGTCAGCATAAGGCCCGCAATGGTATCATCCAGCGAGGCTTTCAGCGCCTGGATATCCACACAACCCTCCTTGTCCGAAGGAATAGTGGTAACCGTGAAGCCGACCATGGCTGCGCTGGCGGGATTTGTTCCATGGGCTGAATCAGGGATCAGCATGCGCACCCGCTTGAGGTCTCCCCGCAGCTCGTGGTATTTTTTGATGAGCAGCAGGCCTGTGTACTCACCGTGCGCACCAGCCGCGGGCTGGAAGGTCATGTCGTCCATGCCGGTGATTTCGCAGAGCATTTTTTTTGCCTGGTTCATGACCTCACGGCACCCCTGGACCGTAACCTCCGGCTGCAGTGGATGGACTCGGGCAAAGCCTGGGAGTGCGGCCGCGGCCTCATTGACGCGGGGGTTGTATTTCATGGTGCAGGAGCCAAGAGGATAGAAACCGCTGTTGACCCCAAACGCTTGTTTCGCCAGGGATGTGTAGTGCCGGCTTATTTCTACCTCGCTCAGTTCCGGAAGCCTGGGAGGCGATGAACGCCTTAGTTCTTCAGGCACTGGGTATATCGACGGGCGAGGTTTGGGCAGACAGCTGGTTTTCCGGCCGGAAGCGCTCTTTTCAAAAATCAACTTCATTTTCCGCACACCTCCCTGATGATACCCAATATCCCGTCAAGGGTTTTCCTGTCCTGCTTCTCAGTTACGCACCAGAGCAACCCTTCCTTCACGGGAAGGCCGCAAAGCACACCGTGCTCTGCCATCAACTTTTCGAAGGCTTTCGTGTCCATCGGACAGGTGGTAACAAACTCATTGAAGAACTCTCCGCTGTGAACACGTGAAAATCCCTTTATTTGGGTAAGCCCCTCAGCAAAATAATGCGCGCCGTCCCAACACAGCCCTGCCACGTCAGCCATGCCCTGGGGTCCCATCGCGGCCATATAGACAGCGGAAGCCATTGCGCACAGCGCCTGGTTCGTGCACACATTGCTGGAGGCTTTCTCGCGCCGGATGTGCTGCTCACGGGCCTGCAATGTCAACACAAAAGCCCGCCTTCCCTGGCTGTCGGTGGTCTCCCCCACAATGCGCCCCGGCAGGGAGCGCATCATTTCCTTTTTGGCGGTCATGAAACCCAGATAGGGTCCGCCCCAACTCAACGGGAGCCCCAGCGGCTGCCCTTCGCCGACTGCAACGTCATATCCCATCTCGCCCGGTGTTTTGCATAAACCGAGAGAAATTGGATAAACGCCAATGACTGCCTTAGCGCCGGCACCATGTGCGAGATCCGCCACCATTTGAGCTTCTTCAAACAAGCCATGGAAATTTGGTTGCTGCAGATAGACACAGGCCGTATCTCCTTTCAGCTCATCCAGCGCGGCCATGTCCAGCCGGCCGTCTTTCTCAGGGAGCAGTTCGAAAGGAATGCCCCTTCCCCAGCAGTAGGTTCTGATGGTTTCCAGTACCTCCGGGTGGGCGGTGGCGGCGGCGAAGACACGTTCTCGCTTTCGGCCCAGGCACATCATCACAGCTTCTGCGGCTGCAGTCGCGCCGTCGTATAGGGAGGCGTTGCTGACATCCATGCCGGTGAGTTCAGAAATCATTGTCTGATACTCGAAGATGGACTGCAGCACACCCTGGCTGATTTCAGCCTGGTAAGGTGTATAGGTGGTCAGGAACTCCTCTTTGCCTGTCACCGTGCTGACAATGGCCGGGATATAATGGTCATAGGCGCCGGCGCCCCGCAGGATCGTCCTGAAAACAGTGTTCTTTTCAGACAGACGCTCCATTTCCCGGCGAACTTCCATCTCGGACAGCCCTTCCGGTATCCCGAGGGAACCTTTCAGCAGCACTTCCTTTGGTACGTCAACAAATAAATCCTCAAACCGCTCAAGGCCTATGGCCTTGAGCATAGCCTGCTGTTCAGGCTGGGTGGAGGGAAGGTAAGTTCCCATCTCAGGCCTCCCTGCTCAACAGTTCCTCATATTGCTCCGCACTGAGCAGGTCATCCATTCCCGTGGCATCTTTCACCTTAACAATCCAGGCGCCGTATGCATCCGTATTGATCGTTTCCGGCGCGTCCAGGAGCGTTTCGTTGACTTCCTCCACCACGCCGTTTACTGGGCTGATGATGTCGCTGACTGCTTTGACGCTTTCCACATCGGCAAAGGCATCGCCTTTGGATACAGAATCCCCCATGCTGGGCAGGTTGATGAACACCAGGTCGCCCAGTTCGTGTTGAGCGTGGTCCGTGATCCCGATGAGGACACTGCCGCCCTCCGCTTTGACCCATTCATGGGACGGTGAGTATTTCAGGTTTCTGGGAATGTTCATTTTTTCCTCCTTCAATATGTCAATGGATCAGGAACGCTTATAAAAAGGCAGCTCAACGACCTGCGCCTTCAGCCTGCGCCCGCGGACGTCAATCTCCACCTCAGTACCTGGACGCGTGAATGACGTATCCACCAGCGCCATCGCGGAGGCTTTGTTGGTATAGGGCAGCAAGGTACCGCTGGTCGTCCTTCCAATCAAACTGCCCTGAGCGTACACGTCGCAGTTTTCCCTCGCGATGCCGCGGTCCGTCACAACCAGCCCCACGCGGATTCTCTTTGGGGCCCCCCGTTGCAGCAGCGCATTTTTACCGATAAAGTCCTCTTTGTCCATCTTGACGAAGGCGCCCAGTGCCGCTTCCAGAGGGCTGACATCGTCATTCATCTCATGCCCATACAGCGGCATGCCGGCTTCCAGTCGCAGTGTATCCCGCGCGCCAAGGCCACACATAATCAAACCGTCGCTTTTCCCTGCTTCCAGTAAAGCGCGTGCCAGCGCGACAGCCCGTTCCGGAGCGCAGTAAAGCTCGTAACCTAACTCGCCTGTGTACCCGGTGCGGGATACCAGGCAGCTGACGCCGGCGATGTCCATGCCTTGAGTGAAACTGTAATATTTCTGCGGCAACAGCTTCCCGTCTGTCAGTTTGGACAGGATCTTCTGGGCGTTTGGCCCCTGCAGCGCCAGCTGGGCAAATCCATCCGACTGGTCCAGTATTTGAACATCGCCCTGCTTGTTGTTGAGAAACCACTGGTAATCCTTGTCCTTGTTGGAAGCATTCACGACCAGAAGGTACTCGTCCTGCGCAAATTTATACACAATCAGGTCATCCACGATACCGCCCTTCCCGTTGAGGATGGGGCTGTATCGGACACGGCCCTGGTCCATGGTCCCATAATCATTGCACAACAGGTTCTGAAGGTTTTTCAGGGAGTCGGGCCCACTGAACAGGATCTCCCCCATGTGTGATACATCAAAAAGGCCGCAGGCTGTGCGTACCGCCATATGCTCCCTGATGAGCCCTGTTTCATATTGGACCGGAAGCAGGTACCCAGCGAAAGGAACAATCTTTCCGCCCATTTCCAGATGCAGGTCATACAAAGGTGTCTTTTTTTCCATTTCTTCCTCCTCATCAATAAAGGCATGCCCTGTCGCATGCCTCTGTCTGTTGACCTGAAAGATTCCCCCGCCAGGCGCAGGGTTGCTTCTTTGGTGCATTGCTGCTTTCCAGAGCCTCGTCGCAATCCGGTCCATGTGCCTGAGAGTTTTTGCTTCCCCTTCGGCGCCGCTTGTGCGGACTCTCCCGGACTGGTCTTCCGAGATTATTTACTTTTTCGCGCTCCGCCGCAAGTAAGCCGGCACTCCCAGGTCATCCTTCTCAGCCAGCTGCTGCTGCTGGGGAGCGGTCTGCTGATAAGGCGCCCCCGGCTGCTGGTATTGAGGTGCCGGGGCGGGCGTATAGCTCTGGTAGTTCAGCGCCGCCTGGGGTAGAATGCCAGCCGCAGGAACCTGAGGAGCAGGCCTTATGCTGCCGGGAAAGAAGGACGTCTCCTGCTGGTCATAAAAGCTCGGTACCTGAGGGGCTTCAAAGCCGGACAGTTCCTGCTTCTCCAGCGAGGGCCTGTTTTCATAAGGATTCAACGCAGCCGTCGCGGTACCGTATAGAACCGAAGCGCGGAACGGCTTCTTTCTGGCCTCCTTTGTGGGAAATAAAGTCTTCTCAAACCCGGTCGCAATGACGGTGATGCGGATCTCATCCTTGAGGCTGTTGTCTATGCCGGCGCCAAAGATGATGTTGGCTTCACTGTCAGCACTTTCCTGCACAAGCTTGGCGGCTTCATTGATTTCCATGATACCAATATCTTCAGACCCGGTGACGTTGATCAGCAACGCTCTCGCGCCGTCGATCTTCGTCTCAAGCAGCGGGCTGGCAACCGCGCTCTTGGCCGCGTCGAGCATACGGTTCTCCCCTTTTCCGATGCCGATACCGATATGCGCCATGCCGCCGGATTCCATCACTGTCTTGACGTCCGCGAAGTCCAGGTTGATCAGGGCGGGCAGCGCGATAAGGTCAGAAATGCCCTGAATGCCCTGGCGAAGGACATCGTCGGCAACACGGAAAGCCTCAATCATCGAGGTGCCCCGGGCAACCACTTCCAACAAGCGGTCATTGGGTATGACGACAAGGGTGTCCACGAATTGCTTCAAATCGTTGATGCCGGTCTCAGCGTTGCGCATGCGCTGCTTGCCCTCAAATTGAAAGGGCTTGGTGACCACCGCAATAGTCAGGCAGTTGAGGTCCCTCGCAATATCTGCGACAATGGGGGCCGCGCCTGTCCCGGTGCCGCCGCCCATGCCAGCTGTGACAAAGACAAGGTCAGCGCCCTTCAGCAGTTGGGCAAGCTCTTCCCGGCTTTCCTCCGCAGCGCGCTTACCGATCTCAGGCACAGCTCCCGCTCCCAGGCCCTTGGTGAGCTTTTCACCAATCTGGATTTTTTTATCAGCCCGGGATGTCGACAGTGCCTGCCTGTCTGTGTTCACCGCGATGAATTCGACCCCTTTCAGGCCCGCGTCCACCATGCGGTTGACCGCGTTGGCACCGCCGCCTCCGCAGCCAACAACCTTGATTGAAGCGAAATTCGTGGTGACCTCAGGCTCGACCTGCGTTACAACCATGGTATGCCTCCTCATAAGTTGCTCAGTCAGCCGCCGACCAGGCTGCGAAAGAAACCGCGGACGCCAGACTGTTCGGTGTTTGCGCTGTTCCTTGTGTCAATGATCAAATCCAGAAGCCCAAGGGAACTGGAGTAAATCGCGCTTGAAAGTTTGACCGCCTTTCGGGGCAGTTCACGTACAGGGCGTTCCATTTTCTCAGATAAGTATTCACGCCCGCCTTTGTTGATCGCCAGGCCGCCGCCGGTCAGGTAGACGGGGGACCAGTTTCCCAGACGTACTGCGGAATCCCTGACCGCCTTAATGACAGCTTCGCATATCTCATCCGCGCGCGGCAGCAGGATTTCGGATACCTTTTCACGGCTGAAAGTCTGTGTGGCTCCGTTTGATAAAAGCACGTCAAAACTATTCTTGGTGCTCCCCAATCCAAACTCAAAACCCCGCTTGACCTGCTCTGCGCTGTCCAGGGGAATCTCCAGACCATAAGTGAGGTCGGCAGCGATATGCCCGCCCCCCAAAGGCAGGGTCTTGTGAAAAATGATCGCGTCGCCCTCCACCGCCATCACGTCTGTGTTCAGATAACCTACGTCGATGAGCAGCGCGGTCCGGTCGCGGTCCGCTTCGGATATGAAAAGCATCGCTTCACCCATCGGCGTGGAAAAAAAACCGGATGCCGTCTTGCCGACAGCCAAGAGCCGCTGGGTGATATCCTCGATAAAAAAACGGTCGGCGATGACATAGGAGATCAATGCGCGCAGTTCGTTGCCATGCTGGTTAAGCGGCTCAAGCGTCTTCTTCCCGTCGTCTACCACAAACCAGGCGGGGCTGCGATGAATGGGCGTTCCGGATATCCCCTGCAACTGCGCGTCAGCCAGCGCGAACAGCGACTGGATGTCACGGCTGGTCACATGGGGATCGGCTCCCTGCAGGTCAACTTTCACTTCAAAAGAGTATACTTTGGAGAACTGTCCAGGAACGCCAGCGTATACGTTTTTCACAGAAACCCTCGCCTGTTCCTCGGCGGTCGCGATGGCAGTGCTGATGGCTTCATTGACCGCGCTGCCATTGTTCCAGCGCGCGTTGGCATAACCATCATATGGCGTTGTGCCGGCGCCGATAATGTCACAACGCTGCCTGGCACTGACTTCCGCGATCAGTGCAACGATTTTGCTCGTGCCAAAATCAATGACGCTGATTGTACTCCTCATCGCATTTCACCCCGTTTCTTGGGCATTTCCCCACTTGGCGCCCGCGCGCAAAGAATCCGCGCACTCCAATAAGTCTGTCCGGTCGGCTCATTGTAACCTTTTTGTGATAACTTGGCAAGCCTTCGGCGTACCTTACATAAAATGAGCGCGAAAAAGGAGTCGTGCCTCAGATAGAT
>CAZJCB010000054.1:0-11867 GCA_964544245.1 uncultured Christensenella sp. | reverse complement strand
CCGCCAGCTGCTCACGGTCCAGGAAGACCTCGGCGTTCATGTAGGCCCCGTCCAGCATCAGGAAAACGGACCGGCCGTTCGGGTCTCCCTCCAGCTCCAGCGTCCTGGTGTATTCGCCCCGCCCGCCGCCGAAGTATCCGTTCCCGCTGCGGCCGGGGTTATCAGCCGACCTTGGCAGGCTGACGATATAATCGTGCGGGAGGGAGGCTTCCCGGCTGTGCTTTTCGTGGAACCATTCCTGGTCTCCGAATGTGAACTGCCACCCGTGGTTCAAGGGGATCTTTTTCATGACGGTTCCCTTTCAAAAATCAATGTTGTCAGGCTGACCGGCGGGAAGTCCAGCGCATCCGCGTTGCCTGTTTCCCTTTGCCGCAGGGCAGGGGACAGGTCCCCGGCGCCTTGTCCGGAATATTCGTAACGCCCCGCCAGGCGGTAACCGCCGCCCCTGACGGACAGGGAGGCTTTCGTTTCGGCCTGCTCGCCCTTTGCGATGACGAACACCGCCAGGCGTGACCCGTCCGCGCTTTTTGAGGCGAAGGAGAGGCAAGCGTCCGGGGCTTCACAGGCGACCATCTCATTCCCCAGGAACATCCCGAGGATCTTCAGCGGCATGGCGGAGGGCAGCAGCCGGTTGTCCCGGTCCAGCCCGTACCAGATCCTCGCGTGCTCCTCCTCCTGGTCCATCCAGCGGGTGTTCCAGACCATGCCATAGGCGGCTTCCGGCATCTCCAGCATCTGGCAGAGGATCCCGAAGGTGACCAGCGAATGCCCCAGGTCGTTGCTGTCCGCCCAGTGGGGGCGGCCGAACAGGTCCGCGTAGTCCTTCGAGTTCAGCTCCGCCAGGACGACCCTGATCCGGTCCGCGCGGCCGGGCAGATACCGGCGCAGGCACGCCGCCGCCTCGCGCGCGTTGCCAACCAGGTCAATGCCGGAATGCCCGGGGAAATGGCCGTAGCCTCCCCAGTCCATGCAGGAATACTGGCTGACCACCAGGCAGTCGACGTCCTCTCCGGCCAGGGGCAGGAAACGCCGCCACCAGTCCTCCTTCGCCCCGCTCGCGCAGATTTTGATGAGGGGGTCGGCCTTTTTCATCTCCCGGGAAAAGCGGCTGACGATCCGTGCCATCTCCTCCGGGCTGGCTGTCCCGTTGTGCCAGTTCTCATTCCCGATTTCCCAGTACTCTATGCCATAGCCCTTTTCACTGTTGGCGTAGCGCACGAGGCCCAGCGCGTTGTCCAGGTAAGCGTCCTCGCTGACCCCTGTCCGCGCCGGGCTGTCGCAGCCTACGACGACGTGCGGCCGGGCGCCGCAGCCCCTGGCCAGCGCCACGAAGCCGTCAAGCGACATCAGGGTGTGGTTTTCCGCGTACGCTTCATACGGCCCGAAGGGCCGGGGCTGCCCGCGGTCAAAGAGGACCCAGTCCGATTTTTCCCCGCCGGGGTAGCGCAGGTGGCCGGGGTTCATCTCCCGCAGCGCCTCCAGCAGGGGGCGCGCCCCGGGACGGTTCGCGTCATGGTCCCTCAGGTAGTTGACGTTGATGCCAAATGGCCGGCCCTGCAGGCGCGACAGCACAGTGCCGGCGTCAATGAAGAGCGGCCTTTTCACTTCCTGTTCCTCCAAGGGGGAGGAGCGGCATGACGCCGCCCCTCCCGCGGGTCGCTCAGCGGTAAGGATCCAGCTTGGCCTTGTTCTTCTGCACCAGCGCGTTGCGCGCGAGCATGAGTTTCTCATAGCCCAGTTCGTCCCTTCGCGCGACGAACTCTTCCAGGGCCTTGTCAAACTCCGCCTCGCCGGGCGCGGTGATCAGCTTGGTCAGCGCGGTGCCCCACTCCAGGTTGATGGTGTTGTCAATGAGGAATTCCTCCGAATCAGCCGGCATGGACAGGTCGGTCAGCTCCGGATAGTGGACCATGTAGGGGATGGACCAGTCGGTGTACAGCTGGATGGGGGTGAAGGCGGGCTTCACCTTGGCGGCGAACACGTTGATGATGTCGGAGTTCCACCAGGCCCAGTTGTTGCCGTACACGTTGTAATTGCGCGCCAGGTCCTCGGCCGGGACGCTGCCGTCTGTCAGGAAGGGCTTGAAGGTCTCCACGCCTTCCGCGCTGTAGTCCCAGGTGACGCCCTCAATGCCGTAGTAGATGGCGTGCTGGCCCCTTTCGCCCATGATGTAGTTGAGGAAGCGGATGGCGCGGGCGGGGTCCTTGCAGCTGGTGGTGATGTAGCTGTTCATCCATCCGTTGAGCAGCACCTTGCTCATGACGGTGGGCGGGCCGTTCTGCGAGTTCCTCAGGGCGTCCACGGGCACGTAATAGATGCCCGTGTCCTTGCCGCCCATGTCCTGGAAGAGGTAGTTGTTGCTGCCGGCGATGTCCGCCTTGCCGGCAAAGCTGACGAAGTAGCGTCCGGCCTTGAGCTTCTCGTCGATCTGGGCGCGCTGGTCTGCGAAGACGTCGCGGGAGATCAGGCCTTTCTCAAAGGCTTCCCGGAAGCATTTCAGCCAGCGGAGGTATTCCGGGTCCGTGATGAGGTCGTGCAGCGTCCCGTCCTCGTTGTAGTAGGGGATGCCGGCCATCTGCTGGACGTAGGACATCAGGGCGTCAGATCCCGTGTCGCCGAAGGGCTGGAAGCCGACCAGGCTGATGGGGACCCCGTCCACCAGGGGGAACTGCTCCTTCGCCATTTCAAGGGCCTTGATGAAGCCTTCCGGCGTGGTCATGTCCGGGGAGCCGATGGCCTCGTAGATGTCCTTGCGCACGGAGATGACGCGGTCGCCGACGTAGTTGGCCAGGGCGGCGGTATCGTTGGCCTTCACCATGGCGTTGACGTTTTCAAACGAGTTGGCGAAATTGGGGTAGGCGTAGATGTTGCCGTCCGGATAGGTGTTCCAGCTGACCAGGCTGGGGGAAACGATGTCGTAGAAGGTTTTGTCGTACTTGTCCGCCAGCTGGTTCAGCGGCAGGCAGTAGCCCGCGTCGATCATCTCCTGCATGCCCACGTCGTACACGTTGGCCATGATGATGTCGGGCAGGTCGCCGGAGGCGAGCATGGTGTACATCCGCTCCGATTCGCTGCCGGTCGGCGTGATGATCTCGACGTTCACGCCGGTTTCCTTGGTGACCAGCCAGTCGCTGCGGGTCTGGATCGAGGTGTCCCAGGTGTTGGTGAACCAGGAAAGGTTGACGTACACGGTGAGCGTGGCGGGCGAGGTGTCCTTCTGCCAGTCGCCCTGTTCGGCTGTTTCCGCCAAGACGGCGCCGGACATGGCGGCCATGAGGGCCAGGGCTGCCAGGAGTGCCAGGGTGCGTTTCATGTGTGTCCCTCCAATCGTTTATTGTATCAAGGGTTCATCCCTTGATGGAGCCGATCATGATGCCTTTGATGAAATACTTCTGGAGGAAGGGGTACAGGACGACGATGGGCGCGGTCGTGATGACCATGGTGGCCATCTTGACGGATTCGGAGGTGATCTGCCGCTGGGCGACGATGTCGGGCATGTTGATCTTGGTGAGCATGTTGGCGGCGGAGGATTCGGCGACGATCTTGTACAGGATGGTCTGGATGGGCAGCAGGTTTTCCGAGTCGATGTAGAGCACGGCGACGAAATAGTCGTTCCAGTGGTAGACGCCGTTGAAGAGGGCCATGGTGGCGATGATGGGCATGGACAGGGGCAGCACGATCCGGAAGAAGATGCCGATGTATCCCGCCCCGTCGATCTGCGCGGATTCCGACATCTCCCGGGGCAGGGAGCGGAAGAAGGTCATCATGATGAGCATGTTGTAGAAGTTGAACATGGCCGGGATGATGTAGACCAGGAAGGTGTTGCGCAGCCCCAGGTTGCGGATGAGCATGTAGTAGGGGATCAGGCCGCCGGAAAAGAACATGGTGACGATGCCCAGGGCCATGTAGAACCTCCGCCCCATCAGGTTCCCGTGCCCCAGCGCGTAGCCGACCAGGCCGGTGAAACTGACCGCCATGAAGGTGCCAATCAGGGCGCGCATCCCGGACACGTAGAAGCCCTGGAGGATCTTCCCGTTCTTGAACACGGCCAGGTAGTTGGCGGTGGAGAACACCCGGGGCCAGAGGTAGATGCCGCCGCGGGCGGCGTCGCGCCCCTCGTTGAAGGAGATGATGAGCACGTACCACAGCGGGTAGAGGATCAGCAGCATCAGCAGCGCCATGAAAATCATGTTGGCCGCGTCAAAGGGGGTTTCGCCGGTGACGCGCAGGCGTCTCTTCTTCATGGCGCTCACCGCAGGAAGGTCGAGCCCGTCGCGCGCTCGGACACCTTGTTGGTGATCAGCAGCAGCAGCAGGGAAACCACGGACTTGGTGAGCCCCACCGCCGTGGAATAGGAAAAGCGGCCCAGCTGGATGCCGATGCGGTAGGTGTAGATGTCCAGCACCGTGCTGCGGTTGGCGTTGAGCGTGTTGCGCAGCACGAAGATCTGGTCAAAGTTGGAGCTGAGGATGTAGGCGGACTGCAGGATGAACAGGATCGCGATGGTGGAGGAGATGCCGGGAATGGTGATGTAGCGGGCTTTCTGAAAGCGGTTGGCGCCGTCCAGGGTGGCGGATTCGTACAGTTCCGGGTTGACCCCGGCGATGGCCGCGATGAACAGGATGGCGTTCCAGCCGGTTTCCTTCCAGAGGTGGGAAATCAGCGCGACCCACCAGAAGTACTGCTCGTCACTGAGCAGGTAGGTGGGGGTTTTGATCAGTCTGAACTGCAGCAGCAGCTGGTTGATGAGGCCGTATTCCGAGGTCCAGGAGATAAGGAAGCCGCCCAGCACCACCCAGGAGAGGAAGTGGGGCAGGTAGGAGATCGTCTGCACCACGCGCTTGTAGCGCAGGTTCTTCAGTTCGTTGAGCAGCAGCGCGAAGACGATGGGCACCGTAAAGCCGACGGTGAGGTTCAGCCCGCTGATGGCCAGGGTGTTGATGAGGACGTTGGGCAGGTTCCTGTCGCTCAGGAACTCGCTGAAGTGCCTGAGGCCCACAAAGGCGCCGCCGAAGATGCCCCGGGTCACCTTGTAGTCGGAAAACGCGATGTAGATGCCCGGCAGCGGGACGTAGGAAAAAACGATCAGCCAGGCCATGCCGGCCAGCGCGATGACCTGCAGCGGCCACTGTTCCCTCAGCCGCGCGACGAAGCGCCGCCTGTTCCGAAGCGCCAGCCTGTCCGGGAAGTACTTGCTCAAATGATTTCCATCCTCGGCAGATGATTTCGCCTGGGTCTGATATGGCCGGGCCGCTTGGTGATGGACAAAGGATATCACCCGTCGGACAAAATGTCAATCCCTGTCGGTTTTAAGCAGAAAAATCCATCCGGATCTCCTTCGGGATTTGATTCGCCCGTTGCGGCGTGGTACCATCGGGCTGAACCCGGCACGTTTCTGGCTGCAGACCGACCTACCGCGCCCATCCGCCGCTCTTTTGGCGGCGCCCCATCCCATCTGACCGACACGCCGCGCTTTGCGCGCCCCTGATACCGCGTCCGCTGCCCCCGTCCCCGGGGGGCGGCTTTCGCCGCCGGCGCATCTTCATAAGGGCCCTCCCCGCGCCCGCCTGCGTCCGGAACAGAGGAGAAAGAGAGGAGAACGATGTCACGGACAGTGTTGGAAACCGTGAAAGCCTTTGGGCTTGCGCGTGTCCTGTCCTGCGTGGACAGGGACTTTGACAAGAACGCCGTCAAAATAGCGGACTGGCTGATCCGCCGCGACAGGGACGGGCTTGGCGTGGGCCCGCAGGCCCTGATCGCGAAAAACGCCATCACGGACAGGGACGGCAACTGGCACAGGCTGCTTGGGAGCGTGTACGCCGACATCGACGGCGGCGTGCGCAGGAAGCTGTTCCGGAACTTCGTCGTCAACGCGAGCATGATCGGCTCCCCGCGCCAGAAAAAGCACGCGCAAAAGCACGGCTGCAACGTCCCCTGGGCCATCCTGATGGACCCCACCTCGGCCTGCAACCTCCGCTGCGCGGGCTGCTGGGCGTCGGAATACGGCGGGCAGTCCAGCCTGAGCTATGCCGAGCTGAACGATGTCATCCGGCAGGGAGAGGAGCTGGGGACCTTCCTGTACATCTTCTCCGGCGGGGAGCCCCTGCTGCGCAAGGACGACATCCTCCGCCTCTGCGAAGCGCACGGCGACTGCGCCTTCCTGGCCTTCACCAACGGCACGCTGATCGACGAAGCCTTCGCCCGGGAGATGCTCAGGGTCAAAAACTTCGTGCCGGCCATCAGCATCGAGGGTTTTAAGGAAGCGACCGACGCCCGGCGGGGGGAGGGGACCTACGACAAGGTGGTTGAGGCCATGAACCTGCTGCGGGAGAAGCGGCTGCCGTTTGGCCTCTCGCTGTGCTATACCAGCCGGAACGTGAATGAAATCGGCAGCGACAGATACATCGACCGCATGGTCAGCCTGGGCGCGAAGTTCGCCTGGTTCTTCACCTATATGCCCGTGGGCCGGGACGCGCAGACGGACCTGATGGTCAGCGCCGGGCAGCGGGAGCACATGTACCGCAAGGTGCGCGAGTGGCGGGAGACGAAACCGGTCTTTACCCTGGACTTCTGGAACGACGGCGAGTTCGCGGACGGGTGCATCGCGGGCGGGCGGTCCTACCTGCACATCAACGCCGCCGGGGACATCGAGCCCTGCGCCTTCATCCACTACGCCGACAGCAACATCAGGCAGCACAGCCTGCTTCAGGCCCTGAAGCGGCCGCTGTTCATGCAGTACTACGAGGGCCAGCCTTTCAACGGGAACATGCTGCGCCCCTGCCCGCTGCTGGACAACCCGGAGCGGCTGGCCCGCATGGTCGACGCCTCCGGCGCCAGGTCGACCGAGGCCGCGGATCCGGAGGACGTGCACGCCCTGTGCGCCAAATGCGTGGAGACCGCCGCGCGCTGGGCCGAAACGGCCGACCGCCTCTGGGCGGAGGGCGGCCAGTCCCGCCGGCGCGTCCGCAGGCGCGGAAAGCCCGCCGGGGAGGATGCCCTGGGCGGCTGACGGGCGGCGGACGCTTGTTTTCTTTGTGTATACCACTGGTAAAGGGGCGCTGACAGCGTTATACAGTATCTGTCTGCTTCCGCGCCGTATCTCATAAGGTGAGCGCGGGAAACGCCCTGTGCCTTCCGATCATGAAGAGGTGCCTATGGAGAAGATCATACAGGTCAACGGGCTCAAAAAATCCTACGGCAGCGTGCGGGCCGTCAGGGGCGTCGATTTCTACGTCGAGCAGGGGCGCATGTTCGCCCTGCTGGGGCCCAACGGCGCGGGCAAGTCCACCATCATCGACATGCTGTGCACCTTCCTGAAGCCGGACGCGGGGGCGGTCACGGTGGACGGCCTCGCCCTGGGGAAGGACGACGCCGGCATCCGCAAGAAGATCGGCGCGGTGTTCCAGGACGGCCTGCTGGACCCGCTGCTGACGGTGGAGGAAAACCTGCGTGCCCGCGGGGGCCTGTACGGCCTGAAGGGCAAGGCGCTCCGGGACGCCGTGGACCAGGCCGCGCGGGCCGTGGGGGTGACCGGCATCCTCAAACGGCCCTACGGCAAGCTGTCCGGCGGCCAGCGGCGGCGCTGCGACATCACCCGCGCCCTCATCCACCGGCCCGACATCCTCTTCCTGGACGAGCCGACGACCGGGCTGGACCCCCAGACCCGGGCCAGCGTATGGGACACCGTGCGCGAACTGCAAAAGGTTGCCGGGATGACCCTGTTCCTGACCACCCATTACATGGAGGAGGCCGCCGGCGCGGATTTCGTCATCATCATCGACGAAGGGCTCATCGCCGCCAAGGGCAGCCCTTCGCAGCTGGAGGAGGAGTACACCGCCGACAAGCTCACCCTGGTCTGTTCGGACATCGAACAGGCGAAGGGGTGCCTGGACAGCCAGGGCCTCCAGTACCGCCAGGTGGCGGAGACCCTCCTGCTGAGCGTCCAGTCCTCCATGGAGGCGCTGCCCGTCATCCAGCGCTGCCGGGAGCACCTGGCCGGCTTTGAAGTGACCAAAGGCACCATGGACGACGTGTTCCTCAAAGTGACCGGAAAGGAGATACGGGAATGAACGCCTTGCTTTTCCGCAACCTGCGGGTGTATTTCAGGGACAAAGCCTCGGTCTTCTTTTCCCTCCTGTCCGTCCTGATCATCATCCTGCTCTACGCCCTCTTCCTGGGCGACGCCTGGGCGGGCAGCAGCATGTTCCAGGGGCGGCAGGGCGTGCGCTGGCTGATGGACTGCTGGATCATGGCGGGCCTGCTGGCCGTGGTGTCGGTCACCTCCACCATGGGCGCCTACGGCATCATGGTGGACGACAGGGCCCGCAAGATCATCAAGGATTTCTATTCTTCTCCCTTGAGCCGCGCAGGGCTGACCGGGGGCTACATCCTGGCCGCCTTCCTCATCGGCCTGCTCATGAGCCTGGTCACGGCCGTCTTCGCCGTCGTCTACATCATCGCCCGCGGCGGCCAGGTTCCTCAGCTCCTGGCGCTGGGGAAGAGCCTGCTGCTCATCGTCTTCAGCTCCCTCTCCAACACCGCCCTGGTGCTCTTCCTGGTCTCCTTCGTCAACAGCGCCAACGCTTTCAGCACCGCCAGCACGCTCATCGGCACGCTCATCGGCTTCCTGACGGGCATCTATATGCCCATCGGGCAGCTGCCCCCCGCGGTGCAGACGGTCATCAAGGTCGTCCCCACGTCCCACGCCGCGGCGCTCTTCCGCCAGGTGCTGATGGAGCAGCCGCTGCAGACCGTCTTCGCCGGCGCGCCGGAGGAGATGGCGGCGGAGTTCAGGGAGTCCATGGGGGTCACGCTGAAGCTGGGCGGGCACACCTTCACGCCCCTGGAGCACCTGCTGGTGCTGGCGGGCGCCTTCGCCCTGTTTTCCCTGCTCTCCCTCTGGTCCCTGTCCAGGAAGAAAAACTGAAGCGGGTAAAATCCCTTTGACGCGGGGGAGTGGGCAGGGGATCCTCCCCCTTGTCGCATTTTTGTGGTGGGAGTGACCTGAAGCGATGCCCCGGAACGACGACAATGGGAAACGGTCCCTGAACAGGCTCAGGCGCATTGGCTACTACGGCCGGGTCTTCGGGGGCGGGGGCCTCCGGGGCGTCGCCGTACATAGAGACGGGGAAGCGCCCCCCGCGCGGGACGTGCCGGAACGCTGGAAGCACGCCTTCCTGCTCTGCTTCGGCCTGCTGTTCCTCCCGCTCTCCTTCCTCTTTGACAGCCCGGGGGACGTCTGGCGCGGCAGCCTCCTTATCCTCACCTCGCCCGCCAACCTGCTCACCGACTATATAGAGCTGGCGAACGCCGGCGCGGCTTTTTTCAACGTCGGCCTGATGGCGCTGCTGAGCGCCGGGCTGATCCGCCGTTCGCGCGCGCCGGTCACCGGCCCCCTCATCGCGGGGTTTTTTACCGTGGCCGGCTTTTCCCTGTTCGGGAAAAACCTGTACAATACCCTGCCCATCGTGCTGGCCATAGCCCTCTACGCCAGGGCGGCGCGGCAGCCCTTCGCCAAACTCACCCTGCACTGCCTGCTGGGCACGGCGCTGAGCCCCCTGGTCAGCGAGTTCACCTTCAACCTGGGCCTGCCCCTGTATCTTGGCCTGCCGCTGGGCGCGCTCGCGGGGGCGCTGGCCGGGTTCGTGCTGGTGCCGCTCTCCGTGCACTTTTTCCGCTTCCACCAGGGGCACAGCCTCTACAACATCGGCTTTACCGCCGGCATCGTGGGGATGCTGTTCACGGCGGCGCTGCGCGGCTTCGGCATTGAGATCGGCACCGTGTCCATCCTCTCCTCCGGCAACAACGCGGCCTTTTCCTTTGTCCTCTTCGGGATCTTCGCCGCGCTGCTCGTTCCGGGCCTGCTGCTCGTCCGGGGGGACCTCCGCGGATACGGCCGCCTGCTCTCCCTGCCCGGCACGCTGCCCACCGATTTCCCGGCTGTCGCCGGCATGGGGCACACTCTAATGAACATGGCGCTCATGGGCATCCTGTCCACCGCCTACGTGCTCCTCCTGGGCGGGGAGCTGAGCGGCCCCGTCATCGGGGGCATCTTCACCGTCGTGGGCTTCGCCGCCTTCGGCAAGCACCCCCGCAACGCCCTCCCCGTGATGGCCGGGGTCTTCCTCGTCAACCTGTTCAATGTCCATCAGATGAACACGCCCCTCGCCCTGCTGGGCGCGCTGTTTGGCACCACGCTCGCGCCCCTCGCCGGGCGCTACGGGGTCCTGGCCGGGGTGCTGGCGGGCGCCCTGCACATGCTCCTGGTGGGCAACGTCAGTTTCCTCCACGCCGGGATGAACCTGTACAACAACGGCTTCTCCGGCGGCTTCATCGCCGCGGCGCTCTTCCCGCTGCTGGACGCCCTGCGCGGGATGCGGGAGGCCGGGAAAACGCCGCGGGCGCCGGAATGAGATGAAACCACGAAAGGCTGGGATACGATGGGGATTGCATCCCCAAACCCCAGCCCGGGGAGTTCCTCCCCGGACCCCGGAATCTTTTATCTATAAATTTGAGCAATGCCTTCCATTTCCTTTTCCGCTCCCCGCGGACCGGTGAAGTGTCAATAGAGTTTCGTTTCCATTCTGATACTGGCTGCCGCCCCTGTTTATGACGTGGACTGTTTCAAACCCAATAACGTCCGCTTCACCCCTTTCCTTCCGGAAGGGAAAACGGTATCATCTGCTTTGTTTTCATTCCGGGAAGGGCGGTGCGCGGTGAACCATCTGGGCGAGCTGGCGGCGATCGGGGCCGCGATGGCGTGGACGGTCAACAGCCTCATCGTGGAGCGGCTGGGCAGGGGCTTCTCCGCCTGGGCGCTGAACATCCTGACCAAGTCATTTGGCCTCATCACGGTCAGCGCGCTCGCCCTGCTGATAAACGGCACCGCGCTCCCCCGGGCGGACGCCGGCCAGTGGGCGCTGCTGCTCCTCTCGGGCTTCGTGGGCTTCTCCCTGGGCGACGGCTTTCTGTTCACCGCCTTTCAAAGCCTGGGCGCCAAGCGCACCATGCTGGTCTTCTCCGCCAATCCGGTCATCTCGGCCGTCCTGGGCTTCCTCTTCCTGGGGGAGCGGCTGCAGGCGCTGCACGTCGCGGGCATCCTGCTGGCGGTCACGGGCATCATGGTGGTCATCCGCAGCGACGTGCCGGCGCAGGGGAAGGGCGCGGACGCCCGGGGCATCCTCTTCGCGGTGCTGGCCACCCTGGGGCAGGCGGGCGGCGTGCTCCTGAGCAAGGCGGGCCTGCAAAACCTGGACGCGGTCACCGCCGCGCAGATCCGCCTGGTGGGCGGCGCCGCGGGCATGGCCTTCCTGCTGAGCCTGCTGCGGCAGTGGAACAGGGTCCGGCCGGTGCTGGCGGCCCCCAAGGGCCGCGCGGTCATCACCGCGAGCGTGACGCTGGGCACCCTGATCGGCATGGTGCTGTCCATGCTGGCCATCAAATTGACCCAGGTGGCCGTCGCGTCCATCCTCACCAGCCTGATGCCGGTGATGATCCTGCCGGTCTCCGCCTTCGCGCTGAAGGAAAAGGTCACCGGGTATGAGATCGCCGGCGCGGTCATCACGGTGCTGGGGGTGTCGCTCTTATTTTTGTGACGCCATCAGAAACAGGTACGCTTTGACGCGCCGGTTCTTTTCCGCCCCTGCGTTGTCGCGCTCAATCGACGTAGCGCTGCTACGCCATCTTCGCTAAACTTAGCAGGGACAAAAAATACCTCGGTGCCTCTGTGCGCCCCTGTTCCCGATTGGCGTCCAGGGTTGGTACGGAAGCCGGGACGACGGGGTTCACTGAGGTTCACTTTTTGACCCCGCAGGCCTTTTCATAGTCGCGCCAGCACCGCTTGAAGGCCTTGAAGCATCCGTCGCAGG
>CAZJCB010000053.1:3062-11970 GCA_964544245.1 uncultured Christensenella sp. | reverse complement strand
TGCCTCCTTTTGTGATTTGTTTGGCGGAACGACCGCCGGGATGCCGGCCGGCACAACGCCGGCCAGGAAGTGTTGCCGTTCGTATGCTGCGGCGGGTCGGTATCGTTTCCCGGCACGACTTCAGGGGGGGGACACTGTCCGTTTTCCAAACTGACTGAGGAAAGATACGCCCTTGAAACCTTATTCACCCCCTGTTCAACTGTTCCCGGTCCGTCCTGTGATTATTCAGTGAGTTTCTCTTCTTCCTATGGGTGGATCCTTGCGGCCTGACGGCTTATCCCCTTTTCGGGTCAGTGCTGCTCCTGCCCTTTCCAAATCCTCTTTTGCGGGCTGTCCCTGCCTGCTGTGATGTTCCAGCCGTGATCATCATTCATTCTCATAAACGGGTCTCCGGCCGGACGTTTCGGGTTCTCTGCCGCTTCCGGCGCGTGGAAAACCAGCCCGGACGGCATTTTGGGCCTGAAACCTGCGCTTGATGGAAATCTTGCATCTGCCCATGCTCCTCCCGGGCTGTCCGGGGCATAGCGCCAACGGGAATTCATGAAGGATGTCTGTCGGTTGGCTGAAGTGAATGAATCGTCTCTCCGCCTGCCGGACAACGGCAAACGGGGATATTGTCCCTGATTGCATTTTATTCCGCGGCTCCGTTCCTGTCAAACACTGCCGAGCCCTTCCTTCCCTGTTTCCGCATGTTTTTTGTCTGTATTTTATCCACCAAGACGAAACCCGATCATCAAACGTACTTGATTCCCTTGTCCGGGGCCCGCTTTCCCGAAGCGCCAACGGCCCTACGCCGCCACCGCGGCGGGCAGGAAGCGCATGTGCGCGCCGTCAAACGCGGTCTGGATGACCTGGCCGGACAGGCCCTGGCGGTTCTTGTCGATGATGAAACGGACGGCGGCCGGCCCCTGTGAAGGGCCCGTCCTGACCTCCTCCTCCCTGTTGGGCGGGTTGTACATCAGGATGACCGCGTCGGCGTCCTGCTCGATGTCGCCGGATTCGCGCATCTCCGCCATCGTGGGGGCCCGGCTGGCGGTCATTTCGCTCTGGCGGTTCAGCTGGCTCAGCGCCAGGACGGGCACGCGCAGTTCCATCGCGATCCCCTTGAGCGCCCGGCTGATCTGCCCCACCTCCACCCGCCGGCTTTCCGCGCGGAACCCGGAGGACATCAGCTGCAGGTAATCGATCACGATGAGCGCCAATTCCCCTTCCGCGTTGAGCCGCACGGCCTCCGCGCGCACCTTGGCCGGCGTGTCCGCCCGCTGGGAGAAGTGGATCCTCATCCCGATCACGCCGTCGATGGTCTCCGCCATTTTCCGATAGTCGTCTTTCTCCAGTTCGCGCCGGGCGATCCTGCCGGCGTTGACGCCTGAAACGCGGGCCACCGCGCGGCCGATGATCTCCTCCGGGTTCATCTCGTAGGAGCAGAACAGGACCGTGCCGCGCTGCTGCGTGTCCAGGGCGGCGCTGAGTGCCAGGGCGGATTTGCCGGTCCCGGGCCGCGCCCCCACCACGGTCAGGCGCCCGCCGAACAGCCCGCCCAGTTCCCTGTCCAGCGGCGGGATGCCGAAAAAGGCCTTGTTTTCCATTGGCTTTTCCAATTCCCCCAGGAAGGAGAGGGCCGCCTCCGAGGCGCTGACGGTTCGCCCCGACGAGGGTCCGGCCAGCTTTTTCAGCTGCTGGAGGTGTTCCTGCACCAGGTCGTCGCTGTCCAGGCCCAGGTCATTGAGCCCGGCGATCAGCTTCTGCGCGCAGGCCCCGGCGCGCCGGCGCTTCGCCTTCTCCCGCAGCAGGCTGAAGTGCTCATCGTAGTTGTAGGTCAGCGTGGTGGACCGGACCGCGTCCACCAGGTAGTCCGTATGCCGGCCGTTGGTCTGCCGGTCCAGCGTGGACAGCTCGATCGTGATGCCCTGCCGCTTCATCGCCTGCAGGGCTTCGAGCAGTTCGATGCCGCGGCGCGACTCCATGTCTTCTGCTGTGAGCGCCAGGAAACCCTCCAGCGCGCCCGGGGTGATCAGCGCGCAGCCAAGCGCAAGGCCCTCCGTGTCCAATCCCTGGGAGAATACGCTCTGCATGTCTCTCTCCTTTAAGAGAAGTTCTGTGTCTGGTTCTGGGTCTTTACCTGAGTCTGGGTCTGTATCTGTATCGGCTTGATTCGCTTGCTTTTTCAAGCGTCCGCTTCGATTTTCAAGCGCACGCTTCGTTTTTCAAGCGCACGCTTCGTTTTTCAAGCGCACGCTTCGTTTTTCAAGCGTCCGCTTCGTTTTTCAAGCGTCCGCTGTTCCAGATGAACGGGGCCGGTCACCAGTTGATGACCCGTTCTTCCGGGATGTCCGGCTTGTCCGGGCGCGGGGCGTTCAAGCCGTTGCGTTCCCAGTTGCGCACCGCCGCCTTCCAGTCCTTCATGCGCACCTTCCCCGCCATCCATCCGTTGGCCGTATAGTGGTCGACGAAGGCTTCCGCGCTGATCTTGCCGCCGCGCTGCGCGCAGTAGGCCCGGACTTCCTCGACATCGGGTGCCTTGAAGGTTTCGCTTTTTCGCTTGCGCCCCTGACTGTCGGCCGCCGGCTCCAGGACTGGCTTCGCTTCGTCCACGGAATGGGATGGTTCTCCTTCCCTGCCGCACTTTGCAGGCTTTCTGCCCGCCGCGCTCAGTTTGCCGCCTTTGCGTCCCAGGGCCCGGTTCGATTCGCATTTTTCAACGTAATGCGCCTGGTCCGCGTCCAATTGCTGCCGGATGACCTTGAAGAAGGCCTCCAGGGTCAGGCGGTGCTCAAGGGGAACGTCAAGGAACGACGGCTCCGTTCCCTCAAACGCGTAGGCGCACACCGCCGTGAGCAGCTTTCCCCGCAGCCCGTCGTCCGGCAGCGCTGAAAAAAGCGTCGCCTGGTCCGCATAGAACAGGAAATTCCGCTTGTCCTGCCCCATCGCTTACCCCTCCCTGCGGGCGAATCCGGGCCCTTGCGCTGAACTGGACGAAATGCCCTCTTTGCCGGGCAAGGGCCTGCCGAATCGGGTCTGCTGAAACATCTCCGGGTCCATCCTCCTCTGTACTGCCTGATTTTCAAGGGGAACGCCTGAAGCGGGCGGCCGGGGGTCAAAGGAGCCCGCGCCGGATGTTTCCCTTCCGGACCCGAGCGTTTTCCCGTGATTTTCCCGTTTCCCGCGCTTGACATTCTTCCCTGTCAAGAGATACAATAGTACGTATTACAAGATTTAGAAAGTTATTCCAAGAAATTAGGATTAAGGGAGGTTTCGGATGGCCTATTCTTCCGCAAGCGCCAGGGTCACGGATGGGGTGTTCCGTTCAGGACTGGCCCGGCGGCTGTTCGACCTGCGGCTTGACACGGAGCACAACAACCGGGCCAAGATCACCCAGGAAGAACTTGCCGGACGGCTGAACGGCGTCCTGCCAAAAAATGGAAAGCCGATTTCCAAAAAGATGATCTCTTCCTGGGAGACGGGCGCCACGGAACCGGGCCTGCGGGAGATCGCCGGGCTGGCGGAGGTGTTCAATACGACGTGCGATTACCTGATAACGGAAATAGACGCACCGCGGGTGGACGCGACAAGGCGTTACGGGCTGTCCAACAAAGCCCTGAAAGCGCTGGAGGACTGGAACGCGAATCCTGGCGTTTATAGCGGAATTGACGCGAGCGGCGGTCGCAACATCAAATCCACGCACTTCATCAGCAGGATGCTGATGAGCAAGGACATCCGCAGGATCGCTGAAGCCGTGATCCGACATTCTTTTGAGACCATGATGTACGGTGTGAAAGCCGGATTGGAAATCTATTTTCCAAAACCCAAAGTGCAGGCAACACCGGGGCAGCTTCGGGAAAAAGAAGCCGTAGAAGCGATCGTGGCGACAAACCCGGAATTTAAGGACAAACGAATCGTCAGCTACCGTGATTACTACGAAAGCCAATCCTTCGCCCTGGACAGGATGTGGAAGAAGCTGCTGGATGAGCTGGTAGCCGACACAACGGATTCCTATTACGCCGAGGAATTTCCGATAAAAAGACGAAGGACGCCGGGAAATCAACAGGATCTCTGAAAGGGTTCATCATCGCAGGGCCGAGGACTCCCGGGGTGATGGAACGACAGCCGGCAAAAAGCAACGCCGAACGCCCGGCGTTACAGACTCCTGCGGGTCAAACGACGTCAGGCATGAAAGGTTACGCGCCTGCTCAGCCCGTCTTCGCACGGCATGCAGCCCCCTTGGCGCGTCCCGCCGGCTGGCGGGTTCCGCCGGCCTGTGGTATATTTGACCGGCAGAAAAACAGTTCAGGAGGACCCATGGCCCGCACATCCCGTTATGGCGTCATGCCCGAAATCAGGACCCGCTTCGCCAACCGCGCGCTGCTGGAAAGAGAAGTGCCTTGGGAGACCCTGCTCGCCCTGATCGAGGCGGCCAGCTTCGCGCCCTCCTGCCTCAACGAGCAGCCCTGGCGCTTCCTCATCTTGACCGGCGAACGCCGGGAAGCCCTGCAGAAGGCGCTGACCCCGGCGAACCGGGAATGGGCCGGGATGGCGCCGGCGCTCATCCTCACCCTGGCGAAAAAGACCTTCACCCAAGGGGGGAAGAACAATCATTTCCACCTCTCCGACGCCGGCTGCGCCGCGGGTTTCCTGATGCTGGAGGCGGAGCGCCGCGGGCTGACCGCGCATCCGATGGCGGGCTACAACAGGGAGCAGGCCCGGGAGGCCTTCGCGATCCCGGAGGACTATGAGCTCGTCCACGTCACCGCGGTGGGCTGGCCGGGGGACGTTGAGCGGCTGTCCCAAGCCAACCGGGAACGCAACCATCCCCAGCCCCGCAGGGCGGTGGAAGAACTGCTGCTGTGAGCGAAACGCAAGGCCGGATGCCCCTGGTGTTCGTCGGGCACGGCTCCCCGATGAACGCCCTGGAGGAGAACGGCTGGACCGCCGTGTGGGCGGAACTGGGGCGGCGTTTGCCCAGGCCCCGCGCCGTCCTCTGCCTGTCCGCGCATTTCGTGGCCAGGGGGCTGTACGCGGTGAACGTGCCGGAGCCCGAGACCCTCCATGATTTCTACGGCTTCCCGGAGGAGCTGTACGACGTGCGCTATCCGGCCCCGGGCAGCCCGCAACTGGCCCAAAGGGCGGCCGCTTTGCTGGGCGGGAAGGCCGGGGTGACGGGCGAATGGGGGCTGGACCACGGCGCCTGGAGCGTGCTGCGCCGGATGTACCCGCGGGCCGACGTCCCGGTGGTGCAGCTGAGCCTGGACCTGCGGCAGGGGCCGGAGGAACAGATGGCCATCGGCAGGGCGCTCAGGCCGCTGCGGGAGGAAGGCGTGCTGATCCTGGGCAGCGGCAACGTCGTGCACAACCTTCGGGAGATCCGGACGGGCTGGCCTGTTCCCTTCCCCTGGGCAAAAGCCTTCGGGGAGGGCATCCACCAACTGGTCATGGGCGGGGATTACGAGGGCGTACTGGGATACCAGGACCTGCCCGGCAGCCGGGAAAGCGTCCCCACCAGCGAGCACTTCGTGCCGCTGCTGAATATCCTGGGCGCCGCGGACGCGCAGGACCGGGCCCGGGCCTTCAACCACGACTATCATTGGGGCAGCCTGTCCATGACGGGCTACGCCCTGACAGAAAAACCGGAGGAGGACCTATGAAAAGAGACGCAGACCAGGTAATAACTGGAAACCGCGCTGTGGACGGCGCGGGGGTCAACCTGGTGCGCGTGCTGGGCCACGCGACCACGGAGACCTTCGACCCCTTCCTGATGCTGGACGCCTTTGACTCCACCGATCCCAGGGACTACGTCAAGGGCTTTCCCTGGCATCCCCACCGGGGCATCGAGACGGTGACCTACCTGGTGTCCGGCCGCATCGAGCACGGCGACAGCCTGGGCAACAGCGGGGACATCGTGGACGGTTCCTGCCAGTGGATGACCGCCGGGAGCGGTATCATGCACCAGGAGATGCCCAAGGCCTCGCCGCGGATGCTGGGCCTGCAGCTGTGGCTGAACCTGCCGGCCGGGGACAAGATGACGGACCCGAAGTACAACGACATCCGCCCGGAGGACGTCCCGCAGGCGCGGGGGGACGGGTTCACGGTGCGCGTGATCTCCGGCGCCTACGGCGGGAAGAAGGCCCGGATGCAGGGCGAACACGTCCGGATGACCATGCTGGACATCGACATGGCGCCCGGCGCGCAGTTTCAGATGGACACGCCGGAGGAGGAGACCCTCTTCGTCTACCTGATGGCGGGTTCCGGCTTCTTCGGCGTTGGGAAGCGCGAGCTTCAGGAAAAGCGCGCCGTGCTGTTCACCCACGGGGACGGGGTCGGCTTTTCCGCCGGGGAGCAAGGCCTTCGCCTGGTGCTGTTCATGGCCGCGCCCCTGCGTGAGCCCATCGCCTGGGGCGGCCCCATCGTCATGAACACGCGCGAGGAACTGCGCCTCGCCTTTGACGAACTGGACCGGGGCACCTTTATCAAGGTCTGATTGATTTCACCGGCGCTTCAGGGTATGATGGACGAGGATTATTTCGAAAAGGGAGAATGCTTATGAAGAACATGCGCAAGGAAGCCACCCTGGGCGTCATCCTGCTGGCTGTATGGCTGGTCATCCGTCTCTTCTTCAACGGTTCCGGTTTCTTCCTGTGGCTCCTGGGCGCCGCCGGCCTGGTGATCCTGGCGGTGGGCCTGCTGCCGGACAGCCTGCACGCCAAGGCGATGGAGATCAAGGACAAGCTGCTGGGCAAACTCAAGAAATAGGCCGGAAAACAACGTTTTTGCCCCGCCCCGGTGAATAAAGAGTCCCCGGAGCGGGTAATATATCGATGTAAACTTGAAGGAGGAACCACCATGATCAAGAAAGAAACCGCCAAGCTGCTGGTCAAGCAGATCAACAAGGAACTGCACTCCGGATACCTGTACATGGAATTCGCCAACTATTTTGAAGAGAAAAACCTGCCAGGCTTCGCCAACTGGTATGTGAAGCAGGCCGGTGAAGAATACGGGCACGCGATGAAGATCCGCCACTTCCTCATCGAGGCGGGCGAGCGGGTCACCCTGGACGCCATCGCCGAGCCGGACAAGGAATTCAAGGATACCAAGGCGCCCCTGACGGCGGGCCTGAAGCACGAGCAGTACATCACCGCCTCCATCAACGAGATCTATGAGAAAGCGGTCGAGGTGAAAGACCACCTGACGGCCGAATTCCTGCGCTGGTTCATCAAGGAACAGGGCGAGGAAGAGACCAACGCCCAGGACCTGCTCAACAAGTACGAGATGGTCGGCGGCAGCCCGCAGGGCCTGTACCTGCTGGACAAGGAACTGGCCCGCCGCGAGTAAGGCAAATAAACTTCATTATCCCCATAAAACCGTCCCGCATGGCGGGGCGGTTTTTTGAGGAGATCATTGGTATCAGGAGGCAGGAATGGCAGGGAAGGTCGCGCTCATCACCGGCGCCAGCGACGGCATCGGGGCGCAGGCGGCGCAGGCGCTCAAGGCGAAGGGCTGGCAGGTCGCCGTCATCGGGCGCAACAGGGACAAGACGCGGCAGGTCGCGGAAAGACTTGGCGCGCCGCACTACGTTGCGGATTTCACGCGCCTGGAGGACGTCGCGAAACTGGCGGAAGCGCTGAAGAGGGACTGGCCTCGCGTCGATCTGCTGGCGAACAACGCCGGCGGCATCTTTTCCAGGCAGCCGCCGACCGTGGACGGGCACGAGGTCACTTTCCAGGTCAACCACCTGGCGCATTTCCTGCTCACCCGGCTGCTGCTGGACCGGCTGGTAGAGAGCGGCGCCGCGGTCGTCAGTACCTCCAGCGTCGCCCACCGGCTCATGGGCTTCGGCTTCGACCCGGAAAACCCGGACCGGCCGCCCTTCTCTTCCCAGCACCTGGCCTATGGGAACGCCAAGCTGGCGAACATCCTCTTTACCCGCGAGCTGAACCGGCGATATCACGGAAAGGGCCTGAACGCCGCCGCCTTTCACCCCGGCGTGGTGGGCAGTTCCTTTGCCAGGGACACCCATTCCCCGATGAACCTGGTATACCGCACAAACCTTAAAAAGCTGCTGCGCGTCAAGACGTCCGAAGAGGGCGCGGACACGCTGGTCTGGCTGGCGGAAGGCACGCCGGGAAGGGATTGGGAGAGCGGGGGGTACTACGCCCTGCGCCGCCCCGCGGCCGTCAGCCGGAAAGGCCGCGACGAAGCCCTCGCCCGGGCGCTGTGGGAAAAAAGTGAGGCGTACTGCGGGCCTTTCCTCGGAAAAGACGGCTGAACCGCCCCAGAGCGTGCCGAACCCCGCGCCGATGTGGTATCCTGTCAGGGATCAGAAAAGGGGAGGGTTCAGCATGCTCACCATCGCGCTGTACGGGGACTCCATCGGCCGGGGCGTTTCCTGGGACGAAAGCCGGGGCCGCTACGCGGTCCTGAAAGAGGGCTTTGACAAGCTGATGGAGGCCGCGGGCGCAGCCCGCATCCTCAACCGCTCCCGCTTCGGCGCGACGGCGGCGGAAGGCCTTCTGGAGTTTGAGGCGGAAACCTCCCTGCAGGCGGACGCCGTCGCGATCCAGTACGGCGGCAACGACTGCACGCCGGACTGGAAGGCCGCGGCCGGGGCGCCGGAGACCGTGCACCCCGCCAGGACCGGGCTGGACGAATTTGAAGCCGTGCTGACGCGCTTTGTTTGCAAGGCAAGGGAGCTCGGCAGGGTCCCCGTCCTGGTGACGCCGCCGCCGCTGGTCGCGGAGCGTTTCGTGCCCTGGATTTCCCGGGGGCTGGACGAGGGCGCCATCCTGCGTTACCTGGGCGACGTCCACCACGTCTACCGCTGGCAGGAGGGGTACGCCCTGGCCGTCCACAAGGTGGCGCGGCTGACGCGGTGCAAGCTGTTTGACCTGCGCGCCTGGTTCCTCAGGGAACGCGA
>CAZJCB010000053.1:0-2962 GCA_964544245.1 uncultured Christensenella sp. | reverse complement strand
AGGGTCCGGGGAGGAACTCCCCGGGCTGGGGCTTGGGGATGCAATCCCCGACAGTTTCCCCATTTTATCCTGATGGAATTATCATCCCCGGTTTTTTAGTTTCGGATCACGTCCAGCAGCAGCACCACCATCAACAGGCCCAGCACCGCGATGAGGATCATGCGGATGACGGGCGTGCCCCGTTTGATGGCCAGGCTGGCGCCCAGCCAGTTGCCCGCGATGCCGAACACCGCCGCCGGCAGCGCCAGGGCGTAGAGCACGTTGCCGGTGGACACCAGGCTGATGAGGGAACCGAGGTTGGTGCTGAGGTTGACCAGTTTGGCGGTCCCGCTGGCTTTCAGCGCCTCGTCCCCCAGCAGGGCCACGTAAGCGATGATGAGGAAGGTGCCGGTGCCCGGGCCGACGAGCCCGTCGTATACGCCCAGGATCAGGCCAATCCCGAAACAGGCCGGCAGCGCCCATTGTTCGGGTACCAGGGCGCGTTCGGGCGTCAGTTTCCTGTTGCGCAGGACCAATACCGCCACCAGCGGCAGCGCGATCAGCACCCCCGTCTTGGCGTAGACGGCCGGGATGAGGGTCAGCAGGAGGGAACCGAAGGCCGCGCCGGGCATCGCGCCCAGCAGGGAGGCGACGCCCTGTTTCCAGTCGACCAAGCCCTTGGAGACATACTTGCCGGTGGCGACCGCGGTGCCGGCGATGGCGCTCAATTTGTTCGTGCCCGCGGCCAGGGAAGGCGGCAGCCCCGCCAGGTAGTAGGCCGGCAGCGAGATCAGCCCGCCGCCCCCGGCGATGCTGTCAATAAACCCGCCCAGGAAGATGAGCGGGCAGACGATGAGGTACATGAGGGGGGTGACTTGCACGATGGCCTCCTGCGCCGGGTTTTGAGAACGCAAGCGAGTGTATCACGCGGCGGGTGGGCCGGCAAGCGCGCGGCTTTCCAGCGCTCCTACCCGGAGTTCCCGGAACGACGGAGGCAGGACGTAACCGCTTCCGCGAGTTCCCGCGCCAGCGCGGCGACCTCCGGGCCCCTGCCCGCCCAATGGTCCGCGGTTTCGCCGCGGTACGCCCTCGCGGCGGTGTCCAGCAGGGCCGCGCCGTCTTCCGGCAGGCGGGGCAGCGCCCACCTGGCGGCGGCGTCCTTTGCCGCGAAACCGCCCGTTTCGGCGGTGTACCACATCCGCGCCAGGGTCAGCAGGACGTTGCGCTCGTCGCCCCAAACGCTTGCCATGAGCCCCGGCAGGGAGTCCCTCATCGCTGCGCGGACGTCCGACGGCGGAATGGGGGGAAGGATGTCCGTGATGTCCGGCCCCGTGAGGGGGACGCTGTGCTGCATCGCCTGCGCCAGGATCAGCGCGAGGTCCGGGTCGTCCGCGGGTTCCGGGACCTCCCCCCGCCGGAAGCCTTCCCGGAGCCATTCGCCGTAGAGGTACTCCCTCCGGGGCGGATACCGCCAGGGGACGAGGTCCGGGAGATTGACGGCGATGACTTCCAGGGGGCGGGCAGCGCTTCCGCTTCCCGGCTTTCCGGACAGGAGGAGCAGCCCGTCCGTCAACCTCTTCCTGGATAATTCGGGCAAGCCGGAACCCAGAGCCGCCAGGACGTCCACGTCACTGTCCCTTTGCAGGCCGCCCATGGCGGCGGAACCGTGCAGATAGACCCCGGCGAGGGAGACGCCCGGCAGTTCTTTCAGCAGGGCGAGCCCCTGGCGCGCTTCAACTGGAATGTGCATACGCATGGCTGCGGCCCATCGTCCGTTTTCCCTCCATTATGGCGTCGGCCCGTTTTTGGGCGGGTCCGGGGGACCGGAAGCAGCCTTCAGCCCTCCAGGTCCTCTGACTGGCGCTCCATGTTCTCCACGACGATGTCGTACATGTCGCCCAGGGAGGCGCAGTATTCCAGCACTTCCCAGGGCTTGTTCGTGTGGAAATGGATCTTGATCAGGTCCTCGTCCCCCACCGCCAGCAGGCAGTCACCCTCAAAATGTTCCCGGAAGTGGTCGTTGACCGCGTCCTCGGAGAGCCCCTCGCCCTCGATGAGCATCTGCACGTCGTACTTGAATTCCAGCATGCCTTTTTCCTCCCGGTCAGTTTTTATCAACCTTGCCCTGCGCCGCCCGGAGCTCGCGGAGGTACTCCTCCCTGCCCAGGGCGCCGGAAAATCGGTGTTTTCCGTCGATCACAAAGTAGGGCACGTAATCGATGTCCATCGCGCGCGCCTCCGCGTCGTCCGCCTCCAGTTCCGCCAGGAAGCGCCTGCTGTCCAGGACTTCTTCGGCCTCGTTCCGGTCGATGCCGGCCTGCCGCGTCAAATCCAGCAGGGTCTCCCGGTCGCTGAGCAGCAGGCCTTGCGAAAACAGGGCGCGCTGGGCCAGGTCAAAGAAGGCGCCGCCCAAGCCCCGCGCTCGGGCGAATTGATGGAGCCGGTGGGCGTCCCGCGTGTCGCCGAAGCGGGCCTTGGCCATGTCCATGGGCAGACCGGCCTCCCGCGCCTCCGCCTCTCGCCGGGTGAAACCGGCCATGATGGAGTCCCTGTCCGCGCCGTACTGGCCGGCGACATAGTCCAGCAGGGTGATGCCGTTCTTCTCCCCGGGCCGGGGGTTGAGCAGGAAACTCCTCACCATCACCCGCGCGTCCCCGACGCCCAGCGTTTCCAGCGCGTCCAGCAGGCGCTTTTTCCCGATATAGCAGAAGGGGCAGTGGAAATCCGCCCAAACCTGTATGTCCATCCTGTCTCCCCGATCCTTTTATTCAAGCCGGGGTTTTCCGGCCTGTGGAGGGACTATACCCGGAACGGGATGGATTCCCGCTTATACTGATCTCACTCATAAACGCTTTGATGCGGCGTATCTTTTCCGTCCTGTCTTCCTCTCACTCAGTCAGCGTAGGCTCCGCTACGCCTTCTTCGCTTGACATCGACAGGACGAAAAATCTCTCTTCGCATCTGTGCGTTTATTCCTTCAATC
>CAZJCB010000052.1:0-12154 GCA_964544245.1 uncultured Christensenella sp. | reverse complement strand
GGCGAAGGTCTGCAAAACCTTTATTCTCCAGTTCGAATCTGGATGGCGCCTCCACGTTTATCCCCTGAAAGCCCGCAAATAGGCTTTCAGGGGAATATTTTTGAGGAGAAGTCAGTCTGTTTCCTCACTTCTTTTTCTTGTCATGCTTTGTTTTGTGTACTGTTTCATCCAATCGTGATACCATTGAGTCAGAGCGGTGAATGAATGGAAAGGATGATGGAGATGTATCAGGAGATTGCCATTCAGGCCAGGCAAGCCGTCACCGAATTACTGGCCCAGGCCAGCCTCAATCCCGGCGGGCTGATGGTCGTCGGCTGTTCCTCCAGCGAAATCATGGGCGCGAAAATCGGCAAGGGTTCCAGCATGGAGGCTGCACAGGCTGTTTTTGCGGGAATTTACCCGGTGCTTCAGGAGGCGGGGATCCACTTGGCAGCGCAGTGCTGCGAGCACCTTAACCGCGCCCTGATCGTCGAAAGGGAAGTGGCCCAGGAGCGAGGCTATGAGATTGTCAACGCGCTGCCTCAGCAGCACGCGGGAGGTTCATTTGCCGTGACAGCCTTTGCGAGCATGAAAGACCCTGTGGCGGTGGAGAGTGTATTGGCAGACGCTGGGATTGACATCGGCGGCACGCTCATTGGCATGCATCTGCGAAGGGTAGCGGTCCCGGTGCGGCTGAGCCTGCAGAAAGTCGGCGAGGCGATTATCCTCTGCGCCAGGACCCGGCCCAAATACATCGGTGGCCCGCGGGCGGCTTACAGGGAATTGTAGGATGGGCTGCTTTAAAGACAAGGAACGGATGGCGGAAAACGTATCGGAAATCCGCCGGAAGATGGAGAAGGCTGCCTGGGCTGCCGGGCGGCGCTCAGAAGCGGTGCTCCTGTGCGCCGCCTGCAAAACGCATTCAGCCGAAACCATCAGGGCGAGCGCCGCCCTTCCTGTGGACCTTTTTGGCGAAAACCGCGCGAAGGAACTGGTGAGTCATTTCGATGCGGGAGCCTATCTGGGGAAACCCTGCCATTTCATTGGACATCTGCAGACCAACAAAGTAAAAAGCGCGGTTGGGCGTGCGGCTGTCATCCAAAGCGTGGACAGCCGTCGCCTTCTGGATGCCATCCAAAAGGAAGCCGAAAAGCAGGGCCTGGTCCAGGATATCCTGTTTGAAATCAACATCGCAGGAGAGCCAAGCAAGACTGGCATTGCCCCGGAAGCGCTGTGGCCGTTGCTTGAAGCCGCGGTTGGAATGAACAATGTCATGGTACGCGGCCTGATGGCGATTCCGCCGGCCTTTGATAATGGCCTGGAAAGCCGGCGATGTTTCGCCATGCTCAGGCAGCTGATGGAAAAGGCCCGTGAACACCGGTATGAAAACGCCCCGCTGGACACCCTTTCCATGGGGATGACGGACAGTTTTGAGGCCGCTATCCTCGAAGGAGCAACCATCGTTCGGGTTGGAAGGGGCATCTACGGCGAAAGGGAGAATTTGTAAGCAGGATCAAGGGTTGACCCCGTCCGGGACGGCCCGGGGATTATTTCCTTCGATTCGCCTCCTCAATACTTCCTATCCCCGCTTTATCAACGCAACGCTCACATCGTTGACATTCGTCCCTGTGGGCCCGGTCATGATGAGGCCATCAACTGCTTTCAAGGCGGTATAGGCATCGTTGTCAGCCAGGACCTTGTAGATATCAAAACCTGCTTTCTGCAATCTTCCGGCCGTTTCTCCGTCCACATATCCGCCGGCGGCGTCGGTGGGGCCGTCGGTTCCGTCGCTGCCGAGTGAAAATACCGCGGTATCCCTCAGCCCGTCGATTTCCATGGCGGCGGACAGCGCCAATTCCTGGTTTCGGCCGCCTTTACCATGGCCAGTCAGTTTGACGACGGTTTCCCCGCCGGCGATGAATGCAAGTCCGGCATCGCTTTCCTGGTGGTATTTTGCGATACTGCCCAGGAAACTGCCTGCCTCACGCGCCTGGCAGGACAGGCCGGCGGTTAGGATAAACGGGCGGTAACCCATGCGCGCGGCTTTGCCGGCGGCCGCCCGGCAGAGGATGTTGACGCTGCCGGTCACCAAAGAGCGTACATTGGGGAGGCTTTTTGGGGTTTCCACCTGAAGCAGGGCGAGCGCTTCCTTGGAGAGTTTCAATCCGTATCTGTCTACAACCCGCAGCGCATCCTCACTTGTGGAGCTGTCCGGATAGGCAGGTCCGGAGGCGATCATGTCCAGCGGATCGCCGATGATATCGGAGAGGATGATGGAAAATACCTGCGCGGGCTCGCAGAGCTGCGCGAATCGGCCGCCTTTGACCGCGGACAGCCGTTTCCGGATGGTATTCATCTCCCGGATGTCGGCGCCGGACTTCAGCAGTTGATTGGTGATATCCTTCAGTTCATCAGCCTTGATAAGCGGCTGTTCGAACAGGGCGGAACCGCCGCCCGAAATCAACAGCAGCACGCTGTCGCGGGGAGTCAGATCTTTGACCAGGCTGGCCGCTTCTTCCGTCGCCTTGAAAGAGTTTTCGTCTGGTACCGGATGCCCGGCTTCGCGAAGGACAAAGCTGGGGATTTCGCCCATCACGTGGTTGTACTTGGTGATGACGATGCCCTTTTCGATGCGATCGCCCAGCGTATCGGAGGCAGCTTTCGCCATTTGCCAGGCTGCCTTGCCAAGGGCAACGGCAACGACGCAGCCGTCCGGGTCAAAACGGATGTCCGACAGCGCTTTCTGGACGGCAGTGTCCGGCTGCGCAGCTTCCAGCGCCGCGCTGATGATGCCCTGGGCGTCTTGGCGTAAACTCATTTTGTTCTCCTCCAGATGAAAGGAGTACCGGAGCGGCCGCTCCGGCACTCCTTCTTATTGAGGGGGCCAGCTGGCTGTTACAGGATGAGGGAAAGCAGCCAGACGTTCAGGAAAGCCGCGATGCCGGTGATCAGGGTGCCCAGCGTCTGGGTCTTGTAACCGTCCTTGACTTCCATGTCGCCAAAGTTAGTGACCACCCAGAAATAGCTGTCGTTGGCATGGGAAACCGTCATTGCGCCAGCGCCGATGGCGACCACAGTCAGGGCCGCCTGGACGGGGGTGGTAAAACCGATGCTGACCATCAGGGGCGCAAGGATGCCGGCGGTGGTGGTAATTGCCACTGTAGAGGAGCCCTGCGCGGTCTTCAGGATGGCGGCCAGCAGGAAGGGGAAGAGGTAGCCAAGGGAGGACAGGGCTGTGGAGTTGTCGGAAATGTACTTGACCATTTCAGTGGAGGCGATGACCTTGCCCAGCACACCGCCGGCCGCCGTTACAAACAGGATGGGACCGACCACACGCAGCGTGCTGTCAGTCAGCTGATAGAAGTCCTTATGTTTTTTACTCTGGGCCAGCAGGATGACACCAAAGACCACGCCGACCGCCAGCGCCATGATGGGCGTGCCCAGGAAAGCAATAATGGGCACGTTCTGGCCTGCCATCTTCAGCGCGGAAGCCAGGCCCATCAGGAGGATGGGCAGCACGATGGGGGAGAAGGACATCCATGCGTTGGGCAGCTGGCCGTAACTCTTGACCAGTTCATCATAACTCTGCACCACGGCGCCTTCGCCGCCCTTCTCTTCACGGGTCTTGACCTTTTTGCCAATCAAGAGGGAGAAGAAGTAACTGACAATCAGTGGAAGGATGGAGCAGGCCGCGCCGATGCCGATGACCAGCAGCAGGTTGACCGGCAGCGCCAGGCCTTCGTACAGGGCATTTGCCGCTGCGATGGGCCCTGGTGTGGGCGGGATGAAGCAATGGGAAATGTACAGGCCCATGGACAGCGCTACGGTGGAGGCGACGGAAGATCGGCCCGTGCGCTTGACAAGGGCGCTTCTGATGGGATTGAGGATGACGAAGCCGGAGTCGCAGAACACCGGGATGGATACGATCCAGCCCATGATGAGCATCGCGGCTTCAGGATGTTTTTTGCCGACCACTTTGACGACGGTATCCGCCATCTTCAGCGCCGCGCCGGTCTTTTCAAGCAGTGTCCCTACCAGTGCGCCCAGGATGATGACGATGCCGATGCTGGTGAAGGTGCCCGAAAAGCCCTGGCCGATGATGGTGGGGATGTCGGTGATATTGATGCCGGCGGCAATCGCGAACAGGAGCGAAACGAGCATCAGGGAAATGAAGGCGTGGACGCGGAACTTGGAGATCAGGACGATCATCAGGATGATGGCTGCCACGAAGGCGATGAGCAGCGGGATACCAGTCATATGCGGTTCCTCCTTCAGTTTTGTTAATCCACATTATACGCTGATGTGTTTAGCAGTCAACATTTATTGCCCAATTTTGATGAATTTTTATGGAACTGCCTGACGGTGAAAGGAAAAGTCAGAAAGCTGAGGAATTTCATCGCCTGTATCCCCTCAGATATTCACGGCAGGTATGCCTTCACCACGCCGCCGTGCTATAATGGCAGGCAATAAAACCTGGAGGAAACTGTGCAGGACGCGGCGTATGAGCTGGTCTCCATGGGGCTGAGGTACCTTTTTGTCCTCCTGCTCCTGCTGATGCTGCTGCGTACCTTTGGGCTGATGCGCCGTGACGGCCGCGCGTGGCGCCGCACACTGCGCCAGCTGCCGGACGCGGGATTGGTGGGGGAGTTGGTGGACCTTGCGACCGGCCGGGGCTATCCCTTGTCCCGGGAAGGGATGATCGGCTCCGGTCGCAGCTGTGATATACGCCTGCCCGGCCTGCGGCGCCGCGAGATGGAGTTCCTCTTCAGGCCCGGGAAAGGTCTGCGCCTGATGCCCGCCCATAAGAAAACCAATGCCAGTCTGGACGGCGAGCGCTTCAGCCGCGTAAACGATATCGCGCTACATGGCACAGTGTTGGAAATCCGTGATGTGGCTTGCCGGTTCCGCCTGTTCGCAGGGCTGGGCCTTCCGATTCGGCAGACACCTCAGCGGCCGCTTTCCCTGTCATTGGTAAAGGAAACGATGGGGATTGAATATGCCGCGCAGCCGCTGCCGTCCAGCGCTCCGCCGCAGGATGAAATGGACATGACCTGGCAGTTCGCGCCTCTTCCAGCGATGGAAGCGCAGCCTCCGGAAACCCTGGGCGAACCGTCTGCCGCCAGGCGCAGGCGCCGGGGAAGGCGGGAAGAGGGAAACGATGAGGAATAAGGAACACGCGGAGGATTATCGTTTCCTGGCCTTGCCCGGCATGGCTTTCCTGTTCTGTGCCTTCCTTTTGCTGGCCTTGAAGGACTTTTCGTGGCTGGGGTTTGCCCTGGCCATCCTGGCGCCCGCGGCTTTCTTTGCGGCGTGCTTTACCCTGCCCCGCCTTATTCCTGCAGACCGTATCCTGCTGACCCTGGTCAATTTCCTCAGCGCCCTGGGGGTGCTGGTGCTTTTCCGGATGAACCCGGACAAGGGATTGAGCCAGGCGCTCAATTATGCGGTGGGGCTCTTGGGGATGGTTGGCTGCATCCTGTTGGTGCGTTTCTGGCACCGGCTCAAGTGGCTGATTCCGCTGATCGCGCTGGGGGCGCTGGCGCTGATGGCGCTGCCGGTCCTGTTCGGGACGGAGAAAAACGGGGCAAAAGCCTGGGTCAGCCTCTTCGGCGTCAGCTTCCAACCCAGCGAGATCGTCAAGGTTGCGATGTTGCTGGTGATGGCTTTTCTGCTTTCCCGGCGCAGGATCCTGGCTGCGCTGCTGTTTGCCGGGGGCTGTCTGGGTTTCCTGATGTTGCAGAAAGACTTGGGCACCGCCCTGCTGTATTACGCCATTACGCTTATCCTGGTGTTCTCCGCCACCGGCAGCCTAGCCTTCATGGCGCTTGGCGCGGCCGGTGCCGGAGCCGGCGCTGTCCTGGGGTACAGTATGTTTGCCCACGTCAGGCGGCGTGTGGCGATCTGGATCGACCCCTGGCAGGATTACCAGGGGTCTGGGTACCAGATTGTGCAGTCACTGGTCGCTATGGCCAACGGAGGTCTCTGGGGAACCGGCCTTGGGCTGGGGAACGCGGGGGACATCCCCGAGGTGGAGACTGATTTTATCTTTTCCGCTGTGTTCAGTGAGTTTGGGGTCGTCTTCGGCGTTGGCATCGTTTTGATCTATCTGATGATCTTCCTGCGAGGGATCGGGATCGCGCTGCGTTCCCACAGCAAGTTCCATACGCTGCTGGCGCTGGGCTGCTCATGTTTTGTAGTGCTGCAAGCCTTTGTCATCATTGGCGGCAACATCAAGCTGATCCCGCTCACCGGCGTCACTCTCCCATTTGTCAGTTATGGCGGCACCAGCATGGTCAGCAGTCTGTGCATCATTGGCTTGCTCCAGGGCGTAGCCAACGTGAACGAGCGGAATATTGAGGAAGACCAGTTGATCGCCCTGGTCGGGGAGGAAGGCTGATGAAACTGATCAAGCGCAACATCCGCCTCGTGGTCGTCATCATCTGCCTCCTGCTGGCTTCGCTCATCGCCTGGGGAGCCTACAGCCTGAGCTTTTTCGGCAATCGCTGGTTTTCCTCCGCCGCCAACACCTCCCTGCGTCAGGTCAAGCAGGATGTGATCCCCGGGCGCATCTACGACCGGAACGGAGTCCAGCTGGCGGGGGCGGATGCTCAAGGGAACCGGGTATACCATCCCGATCCGGCCCTTCGCGCGGCGCTTGTTCATCTGATAGGGGACAGGGACAACAACGTCGCCTATGGCGTTGAATCCTTTATGTCAAGCCTGCTGTATGCCTTTGACGATTCCTACCTGGACAGGCTCTCTTCCGCGCTGTCCGGTCAGCCCCGCCGGGGCTATGACCTGCGGCTGAGCGCGGACAGCGCGTTGGCCGGCATGATTGCGGACCGTTTTCCCCAGGGAAAGGCCGGGGCCGCGGTCGTGATGAACTGGCAGACCGGGGAGCTGCTGGCTTTGATGAGCTTTCCAGGCTTTGACCCGATGTCTGTCAGTCCGGATATTGAAAGGGACCCGCTTCAGCCTTACTGGAACCGGGCAACGCGCTGGACCAGCGCACCGGGGTCCACGTTCAAGGTGGTCACCCTTGCGGCAGCGTTGAAGCACATTCCCTCCGCGATGAGCAAGACCTTTACCTGCACAGGCGGTTTCCAGGTGGGCGACGTGGTGGTGACCGACGCCGGCATGGCATCCCACGGTGAATTGGATCTCAGGAAAGCCCTGGCTCTCAGCTGCAACATCACTTTCGCAAAACTCGCGCTGGAGGTGGGGGACGAGAACCTACGCCAGACAGCCCGGCTCTTCGGCCTGGACGACTACCTGCTGTTCTCTGACCTGGTGGTGGAGAACGCCGCTTATCCGACCGCCAACCGCGTCCTGAAGGAACTGGCCTGGACCGGCGCGGGCCAGAGCGCCCTGGCCATTACCCCGCTGCACATGTGCCTTATCTCCGCCGGCATCGCCAACGACGGCGTGATCATGGAACCCAAACTGCTCCTTCAGGCTGTGGACAGCAACCGGCAGGGCCGCGCGCAGATCATGCCTTCAGAATACAAGTCGCCCTTGTCAAAAGAGGATGCCGACACCATCGCGGACGCCATGCGCCAGGCGGTCACCGGCGGCACGGCTGCCCGCGCGGCGGTTCCCGGCCTGCGTGTGGCGGGCAAGACCGGGTCTGCCCAAGTGGACGGGCAGGAAGACAGCAACGCCTGGTTCATCGGCTTTATTGATGATAAAACGTTGCCGTATGCCGTCTGCATCGTGGTTCAGGACGCCGGCGGCGGAGGGGACGTCGCCGCCCCGATCGCCGCGAAGGTATTCCAGTATCTGAAAGGGAACCACTGAAGAAATAGAACGGGATGATTTCCGTTCCGTCCACCCCCCATCGCTTATGTACTGTATGACTGACAGGCCAGACAAAACAGCTTCTGAAATAACTCTCGGAAAGATGATTCTTCCTGATAAACTCATTGAGAGCGGGGTCCAGGGCAAAAACCCTTGACTGCTATCCGGAGATGGAACCGCTCAGTCAAACTTTATGGCTGCACCAGCTGTTCCATCTCCGACAGCGTCTCCTCAAACACTTTCATCGCGCCCCGGATGACCCCGGGCTTTGCCATGTCGGCGCCGGCTTGCTGCAAGGCCTGTATGGGGGGCAGGCTGCCGCCGGAGGACAGGAAGTGGAAATAGTCCTGCGTGGCCTTGCCGCCTTCTTTCAGGATGCGGCTGGCCAGGAAGACCGCGGCGGAGAAACCGGTGGCGTACTGGTAAACGTAGAATGCTCGGTAAAAATGGGGGATACGCATCCACTCGTGGCGGATTTCCTTGTCAATGACACAAATCCGGCCGTAGTACTTCCTGTTGAGTGCTTCATACAGGCCGCTCAGGCTCTCGCCGGTGAGGGGGACCCCTTTCTCCGACAGCCTGTGGGCCTCATGCTCGAACTCCGCGAACATGGTCTGCCTGAAAAAGGTGGTGCGGAAGTCTTCCGCCAGGCAGGTGAGGAAGAAGAGCTGCGCGCCCCTGTTGCCCTTGTACTCTTCCAACAGGGCGCGGTTGAGAAGGACCTCGTTGCAGGTGGAGGCAACCTCGGCGGCAAAAAGTGAATAGCCTGCCTGTTCGTAGGGCTGGGCCTGGTTGCTGTGGAAGGAGTGCATCGCGTGGCCCAGTTCATGCGCCAGGGTCATCGCGCCGTCCAGGGTATCCATATGGTTGAGCAGCACATAGGGGTGGCTGTCATAGGTCCCCCAGGAATAGGCGCCTGTGCGCTTGCCCTTGGTCTCATAAACGTCGATCCACCGTTCGCGGAAGGCGCGGTCCAACAGCTGCGCGTAACCGTCCCCCAATGGCTTCAGGCCTCTCCTGACCAGCCTGAAGGCTTCGGGATAAGCGATCTGCATGGAGAAATCGCGTGCGATGGGCACGTACAGGTCATAGAGGTGCAACTCATTGACGCCCAGCGCCTTCTTTCGCAATTCCAGATAACGGTCCAGCAGCGGGAAAGCTTTTTCGGCCTGCCTGAGCAAGCCGTCGTAAACGGAGAGGGGGATCTCGTGCGCGCTGAGGGAGGCTTCCCTGGCGCTGGCGTACTTCCTCACCCTGGCCTGCAGCGTGTCATTCCGGACGCTGCTGACGTACAGCGATGAAAGCGTGGAAGAAAAGCTGCCGTAGGCGTTCATCATGCCGGTGAAGGCGGACCTGCGCACTTCGCGGTCGTGGCTCCTGATCAGGACGTTGTAGCGCGCGTGCGTCAGCCGTTCCTTTTCGCCTTTCTCGTTGACGGTTTCAGGAAGCGGCAGGTCAGCGTTGTTGAGAACGTTGAACACGCGGGAGGCGGTCGCGTACACTTCTCCGCTCTGTGCAAGCAGCTCTTCCTGCTCCTTTGGGAGCACGTGGGGCTTTTTGCGGAGCAGGTCATGGAAAAACATGCGGTACTGGGGGAAGTCCCCGTTGTTTTCGAGCGCTGTCAGGGTTTCTTCGCTCAGCGTGAGCAGCTCAGGCTCCAAAAAGGCGCCGGCTGAGCGGACCTGTACCATCCTGGCTTCCGCTTTCGCCATCTGGGCCTGGAAAGCGGGGTTGGCCACGTCCTGGTCCTGCTGCATGCGTGAAAAAGTAAAATAGCTGCCCTGCAGCCTGGAGAGGTCAAAGGACAGCTTTACCGCCTTCAAGGGGTTCCCTGCCGCCTTGCCTTTCAGACCGGCCAGTTCTAAGCTGAGCCGGTCGATTTCCTTTTCATACTCCAGCAGGGCCCTTTTGTCCCTGAAGATGTCCCGCAGGTCCCATCGCCGGTTGGCAGGGATGTCCCTGCGCGTCTTTTGCGTGTTCATTTCTTCTCCACGTTTGATTCCAGGCAAGAGTGAGGTTGTTCTTTCGGTGTCAACGATGGGGCAGTGATTCAGTCTTCGTCAGGGACCTGGCCGGGGTCGCAACCCGGATCCACCGGCGTGCCCAGGAATTCCTCATCCAGTTCCAGGAAGGCGTCCATTCCCGGTTTCGGGTTAGCGCCAGCCTGGGGCGTTTCCGCCTTGCCCAGGGGCTGGCCCGGACGCTGGACCTGGTCCGCGGTATACTCCTTGATTTCAGAATTATCACCCGTCGTCACGCGCACCTGGACGGTCTCCAGCAGGGCGTTCACTCCTGTCACGATTCCGCGGCCCTGCGGCGTGATGACCTCTCGGCCCAGTTTGGGCAGACGTTTGCGGGACTTTTCATACTGGTCCTGTTCATACTTCAGGCAGCACATCAAGCGTCCGCATACGCCGGAAATCTTTGTCGGGTTCAGCGACAGGCTTTGTTCTTTCGCCATGCGGATGGAAACAGGCTGAAATTCATACAGGAACTGGGAGCAGCAAAGGTTGCGGCCGCAGGAACCCATCCCGCCGATCATCTTGGCTTCGTCCCTGACGCCGATCTGTTTTAATTCGATCCGCGTCTTGAACACGCCCGCCAGGTCTTTTACAAGGGCGCGGAAGTCGACCCGGCCGCCGGAGGTGAAGTAGGCGGTGAGTTTGCTGTTGTCAAAGGAATACTCAACGTCGACAAGTTTCATGTCAAGCCTGTGGGCTTGGATGCGCTCGCGGCAGACCTGGAATGCCTGCTGCTCGCGCTGGCGGTTGCTGTCCCGCTGCTGGATGTCCTGCGGGGTCGCGATGCGGGCCACCTGCCTGAGCGGCTGGGGGGCGAGGGTTTCGGGCAGCTCGTGCGCGGCCTGGCAGACCTCGGCTATCTCCAGCCCCTGGGCTGTGGGGACCATGACCGCTTCGCCCGTGGACGGTTGAAAGGAACCCGGGCTATAGTAATTGCGCCTTCCGGCATTTTTAAAACGCACGCCGATGACAATGGGCATAGTTCCTAATCCTCCAATATGGTAAAGAGTAATTCGTCCGCGACAGCCTGCCAGGACACGTTGCTGGCGCGCATTTTCCTGGCTGTCAGAACAGCTTCCAGCAATTTACGTGCCCGCTTGGTCCCGCCGTTCATCGGATTACTGGCGCTTATGTCCCGCAGGGCGGCGCTCTCTGCGTAGTCCAGCAGCAAATCGGCGCTGTCCCTGCTATCTTTGAGTAGCTTTGACGCGGCGGGAAAGCTGCTGAGGGAAGTGATGTCAAGGATGCCCGCGTCCGCGGCTTTCTTTGCTGCCCAGAACTGGGGGTCGTCCTTGATCCGCAGTGCTTTGCCGGGGCTGCCGCCGCAAAGCGTGGACAGGCTTCTCGCCTCATCCTCAGAAATCCCATGGCTTTTCAGCAACCGGATGAGGAGGGGCTCCGGCCATGATGGCACCTGCACACAGCGGCAGCGGGAGCGGATGGTGGGCAGAACCGCCTTTTCCTGTATCGCGGTGAGGATAAAAAAAGTGGCGGCATCCGGCTCCTCGATCTCCTTGAGCAGCGCGTTCTGAGCGGCGGGGGTGAAGGTATCCGCCATTTCCAGCAGCACCACGCGATGGCCTGGGGAAAAAGGATAGGAGGAGAGCAGGGAGAGAAGCTCCCGCGTCTGTTCGACCTTGACGGTTTTTTGCCCGGCCTGCGCTCTGAGGGTCAGCAGGTTGGGATGAGCGCTGCTCGCCACGCGCCGGCAGCCGGGGCACTCTCCGCAGGGCTTGCCTTCTTTTTCGCACAGCAGGGTCATTGAGAGCAAGCCTGACAGTGTCCTTTTACCAACGCCAAAAACACCCGTGAGCATCAGTGCATGCGGGGCATGGCCACGGGCGTATTCCAAAACTAAACCATGCAGGCTGCCGGACAGCTGCTTCAGCAGGGAAATCTGGTCGTTGGAAACGGAGTCAGCCAATGCTGGCCGCCCCGGATTCAAATCTTGAGAAACTGGTCAACGCTGAGCACAAAAACCGTGGCGCCTCCAACGGTCACCTCAATCGGGTAGGGGGCGTACATCCCGGTGGCGCCGCCCATGGTCACAGGAGAAGTAGCGATTTGTTTGCGGCTCTTGCATACTTTTTCAACGATGGCCATACAGGCTTCAAACCGGTCATCCTCAACGCCCACCAGCAGGGTGGTGTTGCCGGCGCGCAGGAACCCGCCGGTGGTCGCCAGCTTGGTAACGCCGAAGCCTTCCTCCATCAATTCGCTGACGAGGTGGGCCGCGTCCTCATCCTGCACAATGGCTATAATCAGTTTCATTGGCTGGCCTCCTTCTCTTTGCGGAGAAGCGCTCCGCTTCCTGATGGCATCATTATACAGAATAAGGATGGATAATTCAAGCAAAC
>CAZJCB010000051.1:0-12201 GCA_964544245.1 uncultured Christensenella sp. | reverse complement strand
AGAGGCGGTAGACGTCGGCGTACACCGTCAGGCCGTCCTCGTCCAGCGCGAGGTCGTAGACGTGCGCGCCGGTAAAGTCCCCTTCCCCCGACAGGTCAAAGCGAAGTTTCCCGTCCGCCGGCGTGACCGCCTGATGAATGGGGCTGCCCATGTCCGGGATCTCCGAAACGGAGAAGAGGCTGGCGGCCGCCTCCCGCGCTTCCTCCGGGCTGAGGGTGACGGCGCCGTCCGCCGCCCCGTAGGGCAGCAGGCCGCCCCGCAGGGCGCTGACCAGCAGGCTTTCCAGCAAAGGCTGTTGCGGCGCACCGCCCTCTATGAGCAGGCCGGTGCCCGACGCCCAGGCGGCAGAGGCCACGGCGTCCGCCAGGACCTGGATCTCGCGGATCAGGTCCCCGCTTTCCAGGGCGGCCGCGCTCAAACTGCGCGCGGGCGCGGCGGAGGCCGCAAAGCACAGCAGCAGCAGGGACAGGAGCAGGGGGAGCAGGCGCCCCTTCATGCGCCGGTGTCCGGGGCGGCCTGCGGGCGGCCCTTCCGGATGAGGAACCCGGCCGCGGACAGCGCGGCGACGTTGCCTTCGCCCACCGCCTTGGCGGCCTGCAGCGGCGCGCCGACGATGTCCCCCGCGGCGAACACGCCGGGGACGCTGGTCATCAGCTTGCCGTCCAGGACGAGGCTGCCGTTTTCCGCGCTGACCTCGGGGATCAGCTGGGTCATCGCGACGGCCGGCCGGATGACGAAGGAGCCGTCCGCGGTCACCTCGCCCAGGCTGGTGTTCAGGACGATGCCCTCGCCCCGCGCCCGGAAGCCCAGCGGCTTGCCGGGGAGCGTCTGGACCTCAGGGGACAGGTGCGCGGTCTCGTGCGGCCTTTCCTTGCAGTAAAGCACCCTGGCCAGCGTCGCCAGGTAGTTGGCCTCCTCCACGGCTTCCTCGCTGGAGGCCACCACCAGCACCGTGCCGCCCTTGTAGAACATCCCGTCGCAGGTGGCGCAGTAGCTGACCCCCTGGCCGACCAGCTCCTCCTCGCCCTCCAGCAGGCGCACCCGGGCCGTGCCCATCGCGAGGATGACGGCCCGGCCGGAAAAGATGTCGTTGCCCGCGAGCACGGAGAACTCGTCCCCCAGGGGCATCACGCGGCGTACCAGGCCGCGCTGCAGCTCCGCGCCCATCGCCAGGGCGTGGTCCCTCAGGCGCTTGAGGAGCTCCGGCCCCGGCACGTCGGGCAGGCCGGGGTAGTTGTCCACCCACTTGGCCTTGCCCAGGGCGCCGTCGCCCGCGTAGAGCACGAGGGCCGACAGGTTGCGCTGGCGCGCCGTCACGGCGGCCGAGCAGCCGGCGGCCCCGCCGCCGACGATGATCAGGTCATACGTCATCCTTGACACTTACCTCCACCCACGCGATCCTGCGGCCCTGCATGGACTCCACTTTGAAATGCAGCCCTTCCCAGACGATCTCCAGCCTGCTGCCATCCTCCGGGATGGAATTGACCTGGCTCAAGATAAAGCCGCCGATGGTGTCGTAATCTTCGTCCAGGGGCAGTTCCTGCCCCGATTTCTCGTTGAAGGTCTCCACGTCCAGGGTGCCTTCCACGCGCCAGCGGCCCTCGCCCAGCACCTCGAACTCCTGCTGGTCCTGCGGGTCGTATTCGTCGTAGATGTTCCCGACGATCTCCTCCAGCAGGTCTTCCATGGTGATGAGCCCGCTGGTGCCGCCGTATTCGTCCACCACGATGGCCATGTGGAACTTGTTCTTCTGCATGTCCCGGAACAGGAGGTCGGTGCGCACGGTCTCGGGCACGAAATGCGCGGCGCGGACGACTTCCCTCAGCGGCCTGGGCGGCTGAAGCTGCAGGTTGAGCAGGAAGTCCCTTGTGCTGACCGTGCCGATGATGTGGTCCAGGTCCTCGTCATACACCGGGAAGCGGGAGAGGCCGGTCTGGTTGATGAGGCTGACGATCTCTTCCTTCGTGTCCTCCGCCCAGATGGCGTACATGTCGGTGCGGTGCGTCATGCACTCCGCCGCGGTCATGTTGTTGAACTCAAAGACGTTCTTGATCATCTCGCGCTCGGCTTCCTCGATGGCGCCCTTTTCCTCGCCCACGTCCACCAGCATGCGGATCTCGTCTTCCGTGATGACCTCGCTGGGCTGCATGACGTCAAGGCGCATCAGCCGCAGGGCGGCCCTGCACAGCCTGTCGATCAAAAGAGACATGGGCCTGAACAGCAGGCTGACAAGAGACGCGAAGCGGAACAGCGCCCGCGCCGTCCCCTTCGGCTTTTGCGCCGCGACCCTGCGGGGCAGGATGATGCCCAGCAGCTGCAGCAGGAACGTGAGCAGCAGCAGGACCGCGAAACCGGACAGGGCGGCCAGGCCGCCCCGGCTGAGGAAGGTCCATCCCCACCTGCCTGCCGCCACGTTCGCCAGCGGCAGCGCGAAAGACCAGACGGCGAAGCCGGCCGTCATCAGGGAGAGCAGGTGCATGCCCGCGCGCATGCCCGAAGGGGTCTGCAGCAGCCTTTCCGCCTTCTCAGTAAGGGCGGCCGCCTGCTCGTCCTCCTCCTCCATCGTGCGCCGGCGCAGGAGGCTCAGTTGCTGCGCGGCGGACTCCGCGGCGGATAGCAGCGCGTGCAAAAGGATGAATACGAGCTGCAGAAGTATCAATAAGCCGGATGGCTCAGGGTCCATAAGACATGTTCTCCCCTTTCGCAAGGCATTATACCATAAGGCATCACGCCTTTCCAGCGTGGGGAGCGCGAAGGGCGGGGCTTTCTTGTGCCGGGAACCCCCCTGTGGTATCATTCGGGTTGTTTTTTTGCGCTGCAAAAGCCCGGCCATACGCCGGAGGCAAGAGCGAAAACGCCTGAAGGAGCGAAGGGAGGCCTGGATGTTCGGATACGTCGTCGCCAATCTGGACAGGCTGAAGGAAGGCGAGAAGCAGCGGTACCGCTCGGTATACTGCGGGCTCTGCCGCGCCCTGGGCGAAGGCCGCGGGCCGGAATGCCGCCTGACGCTCAGCTATGACATGACCTTCCTGATCCTCCTGCTCAGTTCCCTGGACAGGACCGAATGGTCGGAGGAGAAGAACTTCCGCTGCGCGCTGCACCCCGTCCGGTGCCGGACGGCTTTCCGCAACAAGCACACCCTGTACGCGGCGGACCTGAACCTGCTGCTGGCCTATTACCAGAAATTGGACGACTGGGCGGACGACAGGAAGGCCAGCGCGCTGATCGAGGCCAAAGCCCTTAAAAAGCGCGCCGAGGCGGTCAAGCTGCGCTATCCCAGGCACACCAATGCCATCGAGGAAGGGCTCAAACAGCTTTCCGGATACGAGAAAGCCGGGGAGACCAACCCCGACCTGCCCGCCGCCGCCTTCGGCCGTATCCTGGGCGAGGTTTTCGCGCCGGAGGGCCACCCGTCCGCGGACGGGCTGCGCGCCTTCGGCGACAAGCTGGGCCGGTTCATCTACCTGATGGACGCCGCGGTCGACCTGAAAAGGGACATCAGGCACGAACGGTACAACCCGCTGGTCTGGGTCGAAACCAGCCGGCATGAGGGCATCCTGAAGATGCTGATGGCGGACTGCGTGGAGGCCTTCAGCGCGCTGCCCGTCCTGAACGACCGGGAACTGATGGAAAACATCCTGTATTCCGGCGTCTGGACGCGCTATCTGGCCCAGCGCAAAGGAGAGAGCGGGAAATGAGGGATCCGTACGAGGTCCTGGGCGTGCAGCGCAGCGCGACAGAGCAGGAAGTGACAAACGCCTATCGCAAGCTGGCGAAGAAATTCCACCCGGACCTGAACCCCAACGACGCGAACGCCCAGAAAAAGATGGCGGAGATCAACGTCGCCTATGAGGAGATCAAGTCCGGGCGCGCGAAATACCAGGATTACAGCCGGCCCCAGCAGGGACCCCAGGGCGCGCAGGGCGGTTACGGCGGCTACGGCGGGTTCAACCCCTTCGAAGGCTTTGGCTACGGCTGGCAGCGGCCGGCGCAGGAAGCCCAGCGCGAGCGGTACGACGGCTTTGACCCGGTGAGGCGCTACGTCAACGCGATGCGCTACAACGAGGCGCTGTACGCCCTGAGCCAGATCAGCCCGCGAAACGCAGAATGGTATTATCTCAGCGCCGTGGCCAACTTCGGCCTGGGCAACCGGGTGAGCGCCATCAACCAGATCGACGAGGCCATCCGCCTCTCGCCCGAAAACCCGGTGTACCAGCAGGCCAGGATGCAGATCCAGGGCAGCTCCCAGCAGTACGCCCAGCGCAGCCACGGCTTCGGCATCCCGAACATGTCGGGGCTGAACACCCTGTGCATGGGCCTGTGCGTGGCGCGGCTGTGCTGCGGATGCATCTGAATAATGAGAGAGAGCAGGGGATAACGGCATGAACCTGAACGGGCTGAAAGTCAAACTGGCGAACATGATGCGGGGGCGCTACGGGATGGACGCGCTGTACAAGGCGCTGCTGGCGGCGATGCTCGTCTTCCTGGTGCTCAACCTGTTCCTCTCCTCCCCCGTCTTCTACTTCCTGTCCCTCCTCGCGGGCGGCCTGGCGGTGTTCAGGGGCTTTTCCAAAAACAGCGCCAGGCGGGCGGAGGAGAACCGGAAGTACCTGGCGCTGCGCGAAAGGGCGAAGAAAACGTTCCTGCAGCTGCGCAACCGCTTCAGGGACCGGAAGACCCACCGCTACCGCGCCTGCCCAAGCTGCAAGACGACGCTGCGCCTGGCCAAAAAAACGGGCGTGAACCACGTCCGCTGCCCGGTGTGCAAAAATGAGTTCGACGTCGCCATCAGGCGCTGAGATGGGCGCCGCCATGACGCTGTTCAGCCTTGACAGGGCCCTTGGGCCGCGGGAGGACAGGAAGGCCCTCCCTTATCTTTTCGGCGTTCCCGCAGGGGTGACCAGCCTGAGCATCGATCTGTCCTATGAGCCTGCCGTGCTGGAAGACCCGGCGCTTGCGCGCAGGCTGGCGGCGCGGGCGTTGGAGGAAGCGGGGCAGGAGGCGCCGGAAGGGCTCGTCGAAAGCTTCCTTCCGCTGAAGAACCTGGTGACCCTCTCCCTGGACGACCCCTCCGGGTACCGCGGGAACGCGCACCGCGGCGAGAATCCGATTCATATCGAACTGACCGGGCAGACCGCGACGCCGGGTTTCTCCATGCGCCCCGTGGAGCCCGGCGAATGGCGGCTGTCCCTGCACTGCCACGCGGTGCTGGGCGCCGGCATCAGGCTGCGCTGCCTGGTGAAAGGAGGCCATGCATGAGGTGGGCGGCGGCGGAACTGCACGCGCACACCGTACATTCGGACGGCACGATGTCCCCGGAGCAGCTCCTGAAGGCGTCGGAAACCCGGGAACTGGACTATATCGCCCTCACGGACCACAACACGCACAGCGGCATCGGCAGCCTGCCATTCCTGCCCGGGACGGAGTGGACCGCCTACCGCGGCCATATGACGGTCCTGGGGGCGAAGTGTTTCGTCGACTGGCGGAAAATGGAGGATGGGCCGCTGGACCCCCTGCTCAGGGAGATCCGCCGGGCGGAGGGCGCCGCGGTCATCGCGCACCCCTTTGACGTGGGGAGCCCTGTGTGCACGGGCTGCCGGTGGGAATACGAGGTCCTTGACCCCGGCCTGATTTCCGCGGTCGAGATCTGGAACGGTGAAAGGCCCTGGGAAAAAAGGGAGAGCGACAAGAGCCTCTCCTTTTGGCACAGTCTGCTGGACGGAGGCCACCGGATCGCGGCCGTCTGCGGGCTGGACTGGCACCATGCGGGGGAGGAACGGAACGCCGCGGTGACCTGCCTGGGGATCCAGGGCTCCCCGGGCATTGAAAACGCGCTGGACGCCCTTCGCGCCGCACGCACGCTGGTCACGGCCGGTCCGGTCCCGGACCTGTCCGTCACCGCCGGCGGCCGCTCCTTCGGCATCGGGGACACCGTCCCGCCGGGCAGGGCCCGGGTCCGCGTCCTGATGGACACGCAGGCCCGCCGCGGCGTCTGGTCTGGGCTTCATATCCTCTCCTCGTCGGCCCGCCTGGTCACAAGCGGTGGCGCGGTCCTCGCGGAGAAGCCGTTCTCAGGCGCGGAAGCGGTGTTTGATTTGGCACTGAAGCCCGGGTGGGTCTCCCTGGAATGCCTTGGGACCGTCGCGGACAAGCCCTGCCGGATCGCGGTCGCCAGCCCCTTTTACGTGCGTTTCCCCACCTTCGTCACCGCCCACGCCGGCGCGATGGGCACTGCCCCCAATACGCTGGGCAGCCTGGAGACGCTGCTGGCTTCGGGTGCTGACGCGGTCGAGGTTGACGTGCGGGAGAAGGGCGGCGAACTCGTCCTGTCCCACGACCCCGTCCTCCCCTGGCAGAAGCCGGCGGGGCTGCGGGACGCCCTCCGTTTGCTGCGGGAAGCGCCGGGAATCCTGATGAACCTCGACCTCAAGGAGTCCGGCCTGTCGGAAAAGGCGCTCCTGCTGGCCCGGGAGCACGGGGTCGCAAGCCGCCTTCTGTTCACCGGGGACGTCGGGGAAGAGGACTTCCCGGTCATCCTGGGCGGCGAGGTCCCCCTTTGGCTCAACGAATACCTTCTGCCGGCGGAGGAAAGGAAAGACCCCGTCCCCGCCGCCGAAAGGAGGGGCTTCGACGTGCTCAACATAGACCGGAAGCGCCTGACGGACGGCCTGCTGGCCAGCCACTCAGCCAAGCTGTCCGTGTGGACCGTGAACGGGGAGGACGAGCTGCGCCGGCTGCTCGCGTCCGGCGTGCAGAACATCACCACCCGCGACCCCGCGCTGGCCCTCAGGCTGAGGGAAGAGATCCAGGGGAGATAAAAAAAGCGCCGTACCCGGCGCGCAGGCATGGGAACGTGATGACACAGGCGGCGAAAGACCATCGCCGCCTAGTTTTTTTCCCATTCCTTGTCCTTCAGGTTGGTATAGATATAGACGACCGCGGACACGGAGCTGAACAGGAAGATCAGGACGCTGATGGCCGCCGCGCGCTCATAGTTGCGGTTGGAAAACTGCTTGCGCAGCAGGACGCCCAGCATCTGGGGGAAGTTTTCCCCGATGAGGTAGGGCGTGGTAAAGGAGGAGATGTTGCTCATGAAGATGAACGTCATGGCGATCATCACGTCCCGGATGGACAGGGGAAGGATCATTTTGAAGAACACCCGGGTCCTCCCGGCCCCCACGTCCCGCGCGCTCTCGATGATGGAGTCCGAAATGCCGGACAGGGCCGCCACGATGATCATGGTCGCGAAGGGGATGTTGAACCAGAGGTTCATCAGGATGATGCCCTTGTAGTTGAACAGCAGGCCGGGCTTCAGGTCGTAAAGGGCCGCGGTTTCCGGCAGCAGCAGGGTGAGGCGGTTGAGCAGGCCGGAATCCGAGATGATCACCTTCATCGCGTACACCGCCACCAGCCCCGGGATAAAGCGCGGCAGGAGGTAGAGGGTGCCGATGACCTTCGCGATCCTGGAAGAGGAAAAACGCAGGTACAGCGCCAGCAGGTAGGCCAGGACGATCGCGAGGACGACCGTCACGGTGGTGATCCACACCGTGTACCAGATGTCCGCGCTGGCGATCCTGTTGGTAAACAGGTAAACGTAGTGCTCGAGGGTAAAGGCCCCCGTCAGTTCGTCCGTGAAGCTCTTGACGACGGTGTTGATGATCGGGTAGACGACGATGCCCAGGGAAAGGATGAGCGCGGGAGAGAGGAACGCGATGACCACGGCGCGCTGCTTCCACTTTTTGCCCTTGTTCAGTTTTTCACGGTCTCTGGCCTGGTCGCTCAACCGGGGCTCCTTTCGCGGGACGTCCGCCCTTTGCCCTCCGGGCCGCCGGTCCCGGCGGCCCGGAGGGAAGGGTTGATGGTTATTTGAGGGTCGTGATCTCCTCGGCCCAGCGCTCGTTGAGCACGTCGCCCAGGGAGCCGATGGACAGGAAGGCGAAGTTTTCGACGTTCAGGTCGGCTACAAGGCCCTTCTCTTCAGAATCGATCAGGTCGGGGCTGATGACCGGCACGGCCTTCATGTTTTCCAGGCAGATCTTCTGGCCTTCCGGGCTGATGACGAAGTTCATGAAGTCGTAGCACTCCTCGGCGTACTTGCCGATGGAACTGATGGTGATGGACACGTCGGTGCCGGCCAGGGCGCCGTCGTCCAGCTGGTACATCCGGGTGGTCTCCGGCAGGGTGCCGGTCGTGATGTTCTTGAGGATCTGGTCCGCCCAGGCGGGGATCAGGTCCACTTCCTTGTTGATGAGCAGGTCCAGCGTGCCCTGGTTCTTGGCCACGTACACCACGCCGCCGCCGGACTGGTAGAGGTGGGGATGGATATCAGCCAGCCACGCCATGCCCGGATCCCAGAATTCGGCCCATTTTTCGTCCGAGGATCCGCGGGCGGACTGGTCTTCGATCAGGCGGTACACCGCGGTCTGCATAAACGCGGTGCCGGCGCCGCCGGTGCCCGGCTCATTGTAGGCGAAGCGGCCGGGATGGGCCTTGATCCACCCGGCGAGGCCGTCCCAGGTGCGGGGCAGCTCGTTCTCGGGGATGCGGGCGGAATCATAGGCCAGGACGACGGTGGTGCCGCGGTAGGGCATCACTTTGCCTTCCAGCATGGACGGCTTCATGATGACGTTGGCGTAGTTGGGCATCTTCGTGAAGTCCAGGTCCCTGAAGATCGCGTCGGTCTTGCATTCGTCGACATAGCTCTGCAGCGCGTTGGTGTTGTCCGCGATCATGTCGAACTCGGTGTTGGTCTGCCCGGACAGGAAGGCGGAACTGACGCGCGAGGTCAGGCCCTCGTCCCCCGTGCCGGAGAGCAGGAACTGGAGCTTGATCTCGGTCTTGGCGTCCCCGCGGGCATTGTAGGTGTTGATGAGTTCGGTAAACAGGTCAGAAACGTTCTGTGAGCCGCCGGTCCAGAAGTTGATGACCGGCTTGTCCTGGGCGACGGCCGTACTGGACAGGGCCAGGGCCATCAACAGGGCGAGCAGCAGGGCAAACAGTTTCCTCATAGGTGCCTCCTTGTCTATTTTTCCGGCCTCCAGGCCGAATTTTCAGGTTTTTTCGGGCACGTACTCCTGCGTGTGGCTGAAGCCCATGGCGACCGGGTCCCCGCGCTTGAACTTCTGCGCCTGTTCGTCGGAGATGAAGGACTTGATGATGCCGTACTCCGTGTCCACCGTCATCTCGATGTAGTGCCCCAGCATCATGATGGTCCGCACGAAGCCGTCCAGCTCGCCCCCGGTGCCCGGAGTGACGTGGACGTTCTCCGGCCTGACAGCCAGCACCTTGCCTTCCGCAAGGCGCAGGAAGTTCATCTCCCCGATGAAGTCCGCCACATAGCGGCTGACGGGGCGGTTGTAGATCTGGCTTGGGCTGCCCACCTGTTCGATGGTGCCCTTGTTCATCACGATGACCCGGTCGGACAGCGCCATGGCCTCCTCCTGGTCATGGGTGACAAAGACGACGGTGATGTTCAGGTCCGTCTGGATTTTGCGGAGTTCCTCGCGCATCTGCTGGCGTATCTTCGCGTCCAGGGCGGAAAAGGGTTCGTCCAGCAGGAGCACTTCCGGCTCCAGCAGGAGGGAGCGCGCGATGGCGATGCGCTGCTGCTGGCCGCCGGACATCTGCCCCGGGTATTTCTCCTCCATGCCCGCCATCTTGACCAGGTCCAGCATCCTGCCAATGCGCTCGCTGCGGTCGGCCCTGGGCAGCTTTTTCAGCTTCAGGCCGAACTCCAGGTTGTCGTACACCTTCATGTGCGGCCAGAGGTTGTAGCTTTGGAACACCATCGCGGTGGGGCGTTTTCAGGCGGCAGGTGGAGGATGGACTTTCCGTTGATCCGGATGTCGCCTTCGTCCGGTTCAAGAATGCCGGAACAGCACCGGAGCGTCGCATTCGATGAAGCCGCCAATGGTGCGCAGGATGGTGGTCTTGCCGCAGCCCGAGGGCCCCAGCAGCGTGACCAGCTCGCCCTCCTCCACGGAAATGTCGATGTGCCTGACGCCGTCGCCGGACTTGTAGAGCTTTGTCATGTCGATGATATCAAGCTTTGCCACGCTGTTCCTCCTGCTCTTTCCGGGGATTGGGTCAGCCGATCTTAAAGCCTTTGGCGATGGTCTCCGCGCCGATGTATTTGCGCATCAGCAGCAGGATCAGGAAGTTGGGGATGATGAGCAGCAGCGCGAAAACCGCGCCCGCCGTCGCCGGGAAGTCCAGGATGACGCCGTACATCTCCGTCATCATGGTGCGCCAGTTGGGCAGGCCGACAAACAGCGTGCCCACGCTCTCCCCCAGGGAGCCGATGAAGGCGTACAGGCAGGCCACCGCGATGCCCGGCCAGGCGACCGGCAGGGTGACCTTGAAAAAGGTGCGCACCGGCCCCGCGCCCGCGTCCCTGGCGGCCTCCTCCAGGTGACGGGGCACGCTGCGGAAAGCGCCCGCGGGGATCCAGATCATCATCATCATCGTGCCCAGCATGTGGATGAGCAGCACGCCCGTAAACGTGCCCATCAGGCCGATCCTGTAGTAAATGATGCCCATGGAGGTGTACATGCCGATCTTGGGAAAGGCGTTGCCCAGCAGGAAAAGGAACATGATGAGCTTGCGCCCCATGAACTTGAACCGCGCCAGCACGTAGGCCGCGGGGATGCAGACGACGCAGGACAGCAGCGTGGAGCATATGGCGAACAGGAAGGAGTTCCGGATGGACACAAAGGTGTTGGACTGGTTGAACACGTACCCCCACCAGCCAAACCCGAACTCCGTGGGCACGATGTTGGGAAAATTGTAGGTGTTGGCAAAGGCAAGCATGAACATGTACAGCAGCGGCCCGTAGAAGAACAGCATGAAAACGGAGAGCACCGCCAGGCCGCCCACCTGCTTCTTCCCCAGGATTCTCCGGATCCCGCGCCTGCCGGGCACAACCTCCGTCAAACTGCACATCCTCTGCTGTTTTTGTTTATATCATAACATCCCTGCCCCGTATGTCAAGGCCGAATGCAATTTTTGGACATCATCCGGTCCGACTGGACATGCCGGCAGAAGCGCCGGCTGTAATGTTCGGCATTCCGCCTCATCTTTGCCCGATTTCAAAAATTTTTCATGCTTTATGCTTGCATACCGGCGGATATTCCTGTATGATAAATCCGTATTTTCCAAAATCGTTCGTGTTTTTGGTTTGGAGGGGCGATGCAGGCATTACGGGAAGCGATCCTACAGATGGGAGCGGGCCTGGGGACGGACATCGTCCACGCCGGACGCTTCCTCAACCACAGGCTGGAGACCGGGCTCATTTTCCAGATGGGACAGGTGATCGCCGATCATTTCCGGGGCGATGACCCGGAAATGATCATGACGGTCGAGGCCTCCGGCATCGCGATCGCCATCACCGCCGCGCACACGCTGGGCGACGTGCCGGTGCTGATCGCCAAGAAGACCCCCGCCAGGAGCCAGAGCGAAGAGATGTACACCGCCGAGGCTGCTTCCTATACCCGCGGGAACCGTTACCAGATGCGCTGCGCGAAATCCTGCCTGCCGGCCGGTTCCCGCGTGCTGATCGTTGACGATTTCCTGGCGGACGGCGAAGCGGTCCGCGGCATGATGGACCTGATCAGCCAGGCCGGAGCCAGGACCGTCGGCGTAGCCGTCGGGATCGAAAAAGGCTTCCAGCCCGGCGGCGCAGCCCTGCGGGCGCAGGGCGTCAAACTCCTGTCCTTGTCAGTCGTCCGGGAGATCCGGGATGGAAAGATCCTGCTCGAGGACGCCTGAGAAGCAATAATTCTTTAGGAGGGCACCATGTCACACAGCGCGATGAAGACCCGCAGCAGCAAGTTCCTTGTCCTGATGATGCTCCTTGTACTCGCATTGGGCAGCCTCACCCTCACCGCCTCCTCCGAGGCCGCTTCCGCTTTCCCGCCCGTCAAACTGGAAGACCTGAAGGTCGGCATGGTGCTCATCGGCTCGCAGGACGACGGATTTTCCGGCGCGCACTACAACGGGCTGGAAGGCATGAAGGCCGAACTGGGCCTGAAGGACGAGCAGGTGCTCTACAAGTTCAACGTGCCCGAAAACGCGGAATGCGACGCAGCGCTGCGCGAACTGGTCGACGCCGGCTGCCAGATCATCTTCGGCAACTCCTGGGGCTTCATGAACTTCATGGAAGAGATTGCAGAAGAGTATCCCGAGGTCATTTTCTCCCACTGT
>CAZJCB010000050.1:2260-12204 GCA_964544245.1 uncultured Christensenella sp. | reverse complement strand
GGTTGTCCAAACGAAAAGCGCCGGATCCATCGGTGTAGGCAAAGCGAACTTTTCCCTGTTTCATACTGTTCATCCCCTTCTCCCGGTCTGCCCCGGTCATGGGTTCAGTCGGCGTGTCAGTACAGGCCGTTCACCGGCACACGCATTCATTCTTCGGCTTGGTCCCATCCTAACACAGGCCGGCGAGGCGCTCAAGGGCGCTCAGCGCGTCGATGAAAGACAGCGGGTTGGGCATCCCTGAACGGCAGGATGGAAAAATCCGCCGCAAGGATCTTGAGATGCTGATCACTCATGCTTTTCTTCCGTCATCTCCGCTCCCTCCCGGAGGGCCTGATAAAACGGAAAGGGGAAGCCAGGGTTCCCGGCTTCCCCCGCCGTTTACCCAACGACGTCGTAACCCTGCTCTTCGATTTCCAGCTTGATCCTGTCAAGCGGGCTCCGGACAGGGTCAAAGTCGACCCTGACCGTTTTAGCTTTCAGGTCAACCGTAACGTCCGTAACGCCCGGCAGGGAGCCGACCGCGTTTTTGATCGCCTTCACACAATGTTCACAGGACATGCCGTCCACGCGCAGCACAATGCTTTCCATTTCTATTCCTCCGTCTATTTCAAATCAAAGGGTTTCAGGAGTTTGTCCGCCTCTGTCATCCTGCCGTCAATGTCGACCGTCACCTTGGCAAAAATCCAGCCCGCTGCCTTCGAGGGGTCCGCGCCGGCGGCGATGAAAGGCGCGGGATCCAGCACAAAGACGATGTCCTTGTCGTTTTTTAACATGTCTTTGGCCCACTCAAATAGGTTGCCGTTGCCAAGGCTCACATTGAAGTGGTCCAGCGCCGCGTGGTAAGCGATCGCGCCTCTGTACCTGCCGACAAGATGCTCATAGGAGGCCAGTGGGCTTGCCTCCCCCTGATAAGCCAGAGCATCCCGGCCGAGTTTGGTTCCCGTCATCAGCTTGCCGTCATAGGTCGTGAAGCTGTCCGGCAGTTTGCCCATATCCAGACCCGCGTCGATGAACGGCTGGGCATCCAGTTCCAGCATGACGTCATGCATCGGGCTCTGGCTGTAATCTCTGCTCCAGATGAAGCGCACGCTGCCGTCAGGCGCCGCCAGCGACCAGCCCCCGTTCTGTTCATCGGACGTCACCATATCTTCCGCGGCAGTGAGAACAGCCTTGAAGGAAGTGACGGACTGCCTGCCGACCACATCCAGATCCTTCCTCAGGAGTATGAATGCGGCAATCACGATGGCGACTGCGACCAGGCCTAGGAGTATCCAATTTTTCACAGCGTTTTTCATTCGTTCATCCCTGTCTTTCCCTCTTGTGCCGGTTTGAATCTTTTCAGGCGCAGTGCATTGGTCAGGACGGATACCGAGCTGAGGCTCATCGCGGCCGCCGCGAGGATCGGGTTGAGCAGCGGACCGCCCAGGAGATAGAGCACGCCCGCGGCGACGGGGATCCCCAATACGTTGTAGCCAAAGGCCCAGAAGAGATTCTGCTTGATGTTGCGGATGGTCCGCTTGCTCAGTTGGATGGCGGCGGGCACATCCATCAGGTCGCTGCGCATCAGCACGATATCCGCCGATTCCATCGCCACGTCCGTACCCGATCCGATGGCGATGCCGATATCGGCCTGCGCCAGCGCGGGCGCGTCGTTGATGCCGTCGCCCACCATGGCCACCTTTTTGCCTTCAGCCTGCAGCTTCCTGACCTCTGACGACTTGTCCTGGGGCAGCACTTCAGCCAGCACCCTGTCAATGCCCACCTGCCTTGCGATCGCGTCGGCGGTCCGCCTGTTATCACCGGTGATCATAACCACCTCGATCCCCATCCTGCGCAGGCTCTCAACCGCGGCTTTGCTGCTTTCCTTGACCACGTCCGCCACAGCGATGACGCCGGCCAGCTTGCCGTCCAGCGATACATACATCGGTGTTTTACCGTCAGAGGCCAGCCTGTCGGAAGCCTGCTCCAATTCTGCCATCGGAATGCCGCGCTCGTCCATGAGCTTGCGGTTGCCGGCCAGAACAGCTTTGCCGTTGATGTTCGCCTCAATGCCCCGTCCGGTCACCGCGTTGAAACCTTCCGCGGCCGGCAGGGTGAAGCCTTTTTCCTCCGCATACTGAACGACAGCCTGACCAAGCGGATGTTCGGATGGTTTCTCCGCTGCCGCTGTGATTTGCAGCAGGTCGTCCGCGTCCACACCCCGTGCGGTCAGCACGTCAGTGACGGTCGGCCTGCCCTGGGTGATGGTGCCGGTCTTGTCCAGCATGATGGCGTTGACAGTGTGCGCGGTTTCAAGCGCTTCGCCGCCTTTGATGAGGATGCCGTTTTCCGCGCCTTTGCCAGTGCCCACCATGATGGCCGTCGGTGTCGCCAGGCCCAGCGCGCAGGGGCAGGCGATGACGAGTACTGAGATAAAGATGGACAGCGCGAACTCCACGTCCCTTGTCCCGGCATACCAGGCGATGCCGGCAATCAGGGCGATGGCGCAGACGATCGGGACAAACCAGCCCGACACGATGTCCGCCATCTTCGCGATCGGCGCCTTTGAACCCTGCGCGTCCTCCACCAGCTGGATGATTCTGGCCAGGGCCGTATCGCTGCCAACCCTGTCCGCGCGGAAACGGATGGCGCCGTTTGCGTTGAGCGAGGCCGCGTACACCGTGTCTCCGGCTTTCTTGTCAACCGGCATGCTCTCCCCCGTCAGCATGGATTCATCAATGGCCGTATGCCCCTCCAGTACCGTACCGTCCACCGGTATCTTCGCGCCGGGCCTGACCACGATCACATCCCCGATCTCCACCTCGTCAATGGGTATTTCCTTTTCCGCGCCATCCTGGAGGATGATGGCCGTCTTGGGCGCCAGGCCCATCAGTTTTTTGATGGCTTCGCTTGTGCGTCCTTTGGAGACAGCCTCCAGGGACTTGCCCAGCAGGATCAGCGTGATGATGACGCCTGCCGTCTCAAAGTACAGGGCATCCACCGCGGCGAAATTGCCCCGCAGGATCTGCCAGGTGTTGAAGACGCTGTAGATGACGGCGGCGGAAGTGCCGATGGCGATCAGCGAATCCATGTTGGGACTGCGCTGCACCAGGGCCTTGAAACCCACTGTATAGAACCTGTATCCCACCGCGACGGCCGGGATGACCAGCATCAGCTCGACCAGCGCGTAGACCAGCGGATAATTCATGGGGTCAAGCCCTCTGGGGAAGGGCAGCCGCACAAAGGTGATCATGGGCGCCATGGCGATGTAGAGCAGCGGCAGGGAAAACAGGGCCGAAACGATGAACTTGGTCCACAGGGTCGTGATTTCCTTCTGTTTGCGCGCCCTGTCCTCATCGGCCGCATCGGTCTTTGACGCGTCCAGCGCTTTGTAGCCCGCTTTTTCAATCACCTGCTTGATCCGGGATGCCCGCACGGTCTGCGGATGGTAGGTGACGCTCGCTTTTTCGGTCGCGAGATTGACGGATACGGCGGCAACGCCATCCAGTTTCCCGATGGCCTTCTCAATGCGCTGGGCGCAGGCTGCGCAGGTCATGCCGCCGATGGGGATGGTGATGCTGCTTGTGTCTGTTTTCTCAACGACTTCATAGCCGATTTTGGTCACAGCCTCCTTGATCGCGCTCAGCGGAAGGCTGTTTTCGTCGTATTCCACAAACAGTTTCTCGCTTGCCAGGTTGACCGAGGCCTGCCCGATCCCCGGCAGCTTGCGGACCGTTTTCTCTATTCTCTGGGCACAGGCCGCGCAGGTCATGCCCCTGATGCTCAATACCTGGCTGTTCATGCACAAATCCTTTCTTTCCTGGTGCCGTGCTGGCCTTGACGCTTCATGAGGCCCTCGCCATTATGTTACCCATTGGGTCAATCGTTCAAGTACGCACTATTTTGTGCTATACTACCCAAAATGATACCTTGCGAGGAGACATCCCAATGAGCTGCAACTGTTCCGGCCTCAACTGCCCGGTTGACGCAACGCTGCGCCTGATCGGCGGCAAGTACAAGGCGCTCATCCTGTGGCACCTGATCGGGGGCACCCTGCGCTACGGAGAACTGCAGAAGCTGATCCCTCAGGCTACCTCCAAGATGCTCACCCAGCAGCTGCGTGAACTCGAAAGCGACCTTTTGCTCTCCCGCCGGGTCTACCCCGTGGTGCCGCCCAAGGTGGAGTACTCGCTGACGGACTTTGGCAGGAGCCTTGACCACATACTCAGCGCCATGTACGACTGGGGGGCCGGATACATGCGGGATAAGGGGCAGGAGATCACTTGCTCCATGACGCCGCCGGACCCGCGGTCCTGACGCGGCCTTTCAGGCTTGATCCGTCACGGAGCCGTTTCCACAGCCGTGATGGGTTCTGTTTGCTGAACCATCGTGCCTCTCCTTCTTGATAAAGTGAGGAATATCAACGCTTCCGGGGCGTTCATTTGCCCGTCGGACGCCCGGCAAGAGCCGGCGGTTAAGGCGGCTGAATGCCGGGACAAGAACCCCGGCCGGCGGCCAAATCCAAACAGTCAAAAGATCCCTCCGCAGAACGGCTGAACAATGCGGCGAAGCCCTATACACGGGAAATCGCAAGTTATATAATGCGGTTGACAACGCTGGCCAGGCATCATTCATGGTTCACGTTACCGCGCTCACACAGCCCGTGATGAAAAGACACTCGACGGTCCAGGCATTCAAGCGATACCCGCTGACGCCGGTCTCCGAACAACAAAAGACAGCCCATGGGCCGATAGTCCGGCAAGGTCAAAGCCATGATGTTCAGGTTGATACGCAGAAGCACCCAGACGAACGAACGGGAAACGACCTGTTTCTTTTCCATGTCCATGCCTTTTGCGCGGCGCCGCGTTCCTGGGGGCAGGCCCCTGCAAGGGGCGGCGAATGATTGCTGATATCATTGGACCAGGCCGCGCGAAAACAGAAGAGTTTCCGCATCTGTTTTCCCTGAACACAGACCACGGATGATTCAATCAAAATGGAAAGAGGATTTCCATGCGCAAAGACCGGCTGCACACGAAATCCTTTATCTTAGCAGGATTGTTCCTCCTGGCTCGCAGTGTCCTATGCCTGGGACATACCCAGCGCGGCATCTCGGACCTTTTCTACAAGCCGCCGGCTAAGACCAATGGGTTGGGTGAGTTGTGGATCGAATACACTATGGAAGGCACGCGTTTCTCACAGTTGGATTCGCACCTCGTGCCCATCCCTAAAGAAACTAAGGGTAGGAGCCCCAGGTGCTGGATGCACTGAAGGGAACGGAGCACGCGAGGGTGTGAATCAGACCTTTCCTGGTATTGATTGGAACGAGCAGTTGAAACCCGGGAATCACGCGAGAGAAGATATTTGGAGCAATACCTGGCAAGCAAAACATTGGGAACTTGAATTCGTGAGTCCAACAAAAACCAGAGACTGATCAATCTTGTATGCTCCGAGGACGGAGGAGAAAGGGACGTATATGAAGCGTTGGATATCATTCCTGATGGCCGTTGCTCTTTTCTCCACGACTTTGCCGGCAGGGGCTTCGCAGAAGCTGACCTGGCGGGACTGCATCAGCCCGAAACAGCTCATCGACGCGGGAAACTATCATACTGTGGCAGTCCGAGCGGACGGCACCGTGGCGGCTGCCGGCCGTAACGATACACAATGGTACAATCCTGCCCAGTGCGATGTGGGCGGGTGGACGGACGTCATCGCGGTTTCCGCCGGTTACAACAAGACCATTGCGCTCAGACGCGACGGCACCGTTCTGTACGCTGGCATCAGAGACTACAGCCAGGGCGATGTGAAGGGGTGGACGGACATCGTCGCGGTCTCCGCAGGCGTCAGCCATTGCGTCGGCCTGAAGCGGGACGGGACGGTCGTGGCCTGTGGAGACAATTACTATGGGCAATGCAGCGTCGAAAAATGGACAGACATCGTGGCTGTCTCCGCGGGAAATGATTATACGCTAGGCCTGCGGGCGGACGGCACCGTAGCAGCCGCGGGATCAAACGAATATTTGGACCGCAGCGGCAGGATGGACGTGGGGGGCTGGTCCGGCATCCGCGCAATCGCCGCCGGCGGAGCTTATTCGATCGGCCTGAGGGACGACGGGACCGCCGTAGCCGCGGGGATCAACTATTACCGGGAACCCATGCCAGTAGACGATTGGCGCGGCTTGATGGCTGTAGTCAGCGCAAGTAATTATTGCCTTGGCCTGAGTCAGGGCGGCATGTTTGTAAACGTCGCTGACGAGCGGTGGTCGAACCTGATTGCTGCAGATCGTGATTCGGAAGGAAATCATACCGTTGGGCTCCGGCGGGACGGCACAGCCTTCGCCGACGGGGACAACAGCTTCGGGCAGTGCGACGTAGCCGGCTGGCAAAACCTGATGACCGTGCCGCAGGGCCCGGACTTCACGAATGGGCAATACACAGAGATGCCGGACTCGCGCGCATTAATGCGGCACGTATTTGACAAGGCCGGACTGTTTTCTGCGGATGAGTCGGACAGGATGGAGCGCTTGATGCAGGGCTTGTACAGCCTGTACGGCTTTGACAGCGTCATCCTGACCACCGGTGATCCGATTGAAGGTGCCCTCTCGGACTACACCATGGATTACTACCATAACCTCAGAACGCCCGAGGATTACCCTGACGGTACTATCTTCTGCATCAGCACCTCACTGATGGAATACTACGAAGCTACAAGAGGAACGGGTATCGCTCTCCTCACGGAGCGCGGGGTTGACGATCTGAGCGCTGCGGTCATGCCTTTCATGAGTACAGGGGACTATAGTGGAGGAGTCCTGGCTTACCTGGACTACGTGCGCAAGATCCTGGCCGCAAGGTCTCCTGAAGCAACCGCGGAACAGATCCTGCGTGCAGACGTTACGCCCGACTCCCCCCGAGGCGTTCTGGGCGGTGTGGTCGTGGACTTCGGCGCCTGGAATATCAGCGAGGACAGCGTGATGGAGGTGAAGACATTCTCGCCCCAACCATTTGAGGATCAGGGGATCGTGGCTACAGTGTATGACCTAAAACTGAGTGACACGAAAGGTATTCGGACTGAGTTTCTGACCCCGGTCACCGTTACGCTGCCATGTTCAGCCGCCGCGGACGAGGCAGCCTTCATCCAGTATTTTGACGAAAAGCTGGCCCAGTGGCAGCTGGTCCCCTGCACCCGCGACACGAACGCGAGGACGATCAGTTTCCTGACAGATCATTTCTCCTTCGTATGCGTATCCGAGTCGACAGGTCAAATCATCGATAACTCCCTTTTCTCTTACATTGGGGACTACAGAGGCCCTCTGACTCCTGTGGGGATCTCCAGCGGTGACATCAACAAGTTTTTGGACATAGGCGACTTGGGTTATTTGAAGCAAGTCATCGACGAGGCGGAAGTCCCTCTGGACACCGCGGCGTCAAGGGGCGTCTGGTGGTTGATGAACATTGGGGGAGGTGTTGGTTACTCGCATGAATTGGGCCTTACCAGACTCATGGAAGATGCTTCGTGGAAACGGTGGAATCCGATATTGACTTACTTCGGCGCATTTATGACGGTGGCACGGATTGCCCACCAGGCATCTCGGGGTGTCAGCAAAACTGCCATATTCAGGGATAATGCGCTTGATCTTGTGGAATCGACGCTCGCAATCGTCGCAATCTCAGCCAACTCTGTGCCTCTCTCCTTCGCGGCGCTCGGCTTTTTCATCGCCGGACAAATCGATGAAGCCTATCAATGGAAGGCGTCCGAACCCGACAATTGGCCGGAACGCACCTATCTCTACTTCAACCAGCATGACGCGTGGATTTCGCTGAGCGACTTCGATATTCACGGAGAATATCATGACAGCCCTGGCTATGTCCGTCTGGACCTGGGTGGAAAAGGCTGTGCCGCAGTCATCGACGCTATCTATAGAAAGTATGCAATGCAACCTAGGGAGATGGTTGCAGCATATAACCGATTTATCGATGAATATTGCAATTATTTTTGGGAAATGCCTTATCTCACAAAGGAACTCAACGAAGATCCTTTTTTTCGCACACCTGAGATGGAAGTCAAAGGTGTCAGAGAAAATATGCGAAATAACTATTATAAGAGTAAAATTCTAAATACATCATACATCACAATATCAATGCCCGAGAATTTGCCTTCAGTCAATTCTGTGGCCATTCAGGAATTCGAACAGAACTTCCGCAAAAGACTACTAAGCTCTATGCAGCCGCTCATGCAGAAGATGGTAGAGCGTATTTACAACGATATTTCTGGAAAGCTGCTCAATGAATTACGTGAAAAATGGGTTCCGGTTCTGAACAAGGAGATGAGCTTTGATGTCATCGATCCCGATTTGGACGCTGGTCAGAAATTTGATCAGTCGCGTTTCTCTGGGAAAGACTCGGTCATTGAATTTGTCGACCCCATCTTTGCTCCCTCTTTATCCTCGAACGAGCGGTATCCTGTCAAGGCGGAACCAGGATCGAATACCGTATACCGCTGCACGTTCTTCCATTGGATATCGATGGGAAGGCCTCTTTCCATGGTGTTCATCAATAATACTCCGGGGAAATCTGAAGTCCAGAGAGTGAAATTAGAGCCGAAATTTCCGGTGACCACGCTTTGGTTGGAAGCGCCCAAAGCCACACCTGCGCCAGAGTCCGGCAACATCATTGGATCCTGGCAAGGAGAGGAAAGCTATCCATTAATCCCAGGATATGAAAGCAGCATTGTAATTGATATAACAGCCGAGAGTGGTGTATATGACTATATTCTTAATTTGACAAGTCCGTTTCTTCAGATGAAAGGAAAAACGGTCTACGGCAGGGTCGTCAAAGATGGTGACAGCCATTTTGTGGAACTTGTCAGCGTCGGGGAAGGTGAAGCTCTTACAGGCAAGGAACCCAGGTTTGGCGTGCTCGGTTTTTCGAGCAGTGGAATAATAGGCATCAGAATCGATTTTGATGACGTGTATTCAGCATTGCTTAAGCGGGTCAGATAGTGTCAGTTCTGTCAAGGTAGACAAGTGGACAAACAAAGTGAGAAGGAGAAGGACCATTGCGTTATAAACGGTTGCACACGAAACCCTTTATCACGGCGGGCGTTTTCCTGCTGGCGGGCATCGTCCTGGTGGCGTTGGGTTTCATCCTAAACGGAGACCCCTCCATGAGCAACTACGCCCTGGCTGCCTTCGGGCTGCTGTTCCTCATCGTCGCCGCCGTGACCTTCGCGATGTACGGGGCGATGGAGAAGCGGTACCGGAAGCTGCTGCGGGAAGCGCCGCTGCTGCGCTACACCCTGCCGGAAGAAGGCCGCCGGGCGCAGACGGAAAAGAACGCCGCGGAACTAAAGATGAAGAACAAGGCGCTGCTGACGGTCATGCTGTTCTTCTGCGGGCTGTTCGCCGTCGTCCTGCCCTTCTTCGTGGAGGAGAAACTCCTCATGGCCGGCATCTGCCTGGGGCTGGGCGCCTTCCTGTCGCTCGCCGCCTGGATCATCACCTCCTGCCGGGTCCGCAAGATGCGCCGGGGCGGGGAGGAAGTCATCCTGGGCAGGGGCGGCGCGTTCCTGAACGGATCCTTCCACGCCTGGGACATGCCGGGAACCGGGATCACGGACCTCGCGTACGAAGCGCCGGCCGGTAAAGGGAAACCCGGCGAGCTGCGCATCGAATACGCCGCGGAAGCCCACCCCGCCCCCGTGACGGAGACGCTCATCCTGCAGATCCCGGGTGATCTGGCGGATCGGATGCCCGGGGTGCTGCAGGCGCTGGAAGAGGCGCGCGGATGATGAAGCGCCCCTTGTTCGGCAGCCCTCTTTAGCATACGGAAGATCCTCCGTCACAGGCAGGCGGAATCCGATCCGGTTGACAATAACGGGAGGGAAAGACGATGAAACGAATGCTGTCAGTGCTGATTTTCTTGGTATTTCTGTCTGTGCTTTCTCCCTTGTCCGCTCTTGCCGAAATGTCC
>CAZJCB010000050.1:0-2160 GCA_964544245.1 uncultured Christensenella sp. | reverse complement strand
GACAGGTTGAAGCGGGTTGCCAGGCCCCGCCGTTCTGCGCTGTGTCAGGGCGTTTGCGCCCTGGCCGCCGTTTCTGTTCTTCTTGCGCTGCTGCCCGTCCTGCCTGCCGCCGCCCAGGAAACCGTGTGGAGGCTTGAGAGGACCAGGGTCAACCCGGACGAAGCCCCGGAGGAATATTACGGCGGCGGTAGGACCCCGGGCTTCTTTGAAGAGGAGCGCTTCAAGGACATGCAGGTGGTCTACGGGGTGAGCGCTGAAGATTTCCGGATACAAGACCGCTGGCAGGACCGGGAGTACCTTGCCTGGGACGTGAGCATCAGCTGCGGCTTTGAGGCGCCGGAGGAGACCCTGGCGCCCGGGAGCCCCTATGAACTGACGGCCGGGTTCTCCCACGCCGGCATGATGAACGAGCCGCACCCCGGGGAGCTGTTCGTCTATTACAGCCCGAGCCTCAACTTCGTGCCGAATGAACCGCTGGCCTATTACCCTTCCGCCCCGGCAGCCGGGGGTTCCAATAAAACCTGGACCTTCACGGTCCCATCGGCCGAGCCGGGCGCCACGATGCAGATCTTTGCGGGCCTGGTGAACGTTCCGGCCTGCACAGTCGTCTGGGAGTACGTGATGAAGGCCGCCGCGCCCGGCACCGCCGCTCCGGCGGGCGGGGATGTTCTCAACCCGGACTGCACGGTCAATGAAGCCGTATTTGACAGGGACTGGAAGAAGTATTCGGACATCGACGAGCGCATTGAGCTGGAGTCCCGAAGCTGGGAAGCGCAGAAGATCGACGGGCTAACCCGGAAGATCGCGGAACTGGAAAGCGAATCCCTGCGGCTGCAGGCCGAAATCGTCCTCAACGGGCAGGTTCGAAGAGAAGCCAGGGAACTCAGGAAAGCCCTGGTGAGCGCGCTGAGGGCGAACCTGATCAAGAGCCTGTTCCGGCTGTCCATCCTGACTGCGGACGCGGTCAAGTCTGGCTACGACCTGGGCACAACCTATGCCGGGCTATTCACGCTGGAGGCGGTCGAAACCCTGCCGGAAGGGCTTGAACTCCTTCAGGATGTGACAGGCCTTGTCGGCGGGTTGATGCCGGAAGGCTCGGAAGCGGTCTCCGCGGTCAGCGAAAACGCCGGGGATCTGAAGACAGCCCTGGAGACCATCATGGCTTCCGACGAAGAGGCAGCCCTCACCCTGATGAACGAAACCCTGAGCCTTGCCGAAGACAAGGCAAAAGAGGCGCTCCCCTCCTGGGACACCGTGCAGCTGAGCCCCGAAGACATCAGCATCCTGGAAAACCAGTACCTGCACAACCAGGCTCTGGACGAATTCCTCAAGGAGAGTTACGCGCAGGACAGGCTGAGAAGCGCCCGGGTCAGGCTCGAGATCCCGGCGGAAATCGAACGCCTGAGGGCGGATCTGCTTGAATGGGAGGGAAGGGAGAAGCAGCGGGTGCGCGAGCGGCTGATCGCCGGGTGCAAAGAGAACAAGTAGTTTTCGCCGGTGCTGAAGGGCCCTGCGCAGGCCATGAACGTCTCATATTTACGTTTGGACGGGGAACCGTATACTTGTGAGGATGGGCAGTCTGTACTATATTTTGATTGGCATAGAGTTCGAAACAGGCCGTATTCATGACAAAAAAACCGGGCTGAACAATATTGAGGAGGCAGGGAATGGCTGCAAGAGCGAATGTCGTCCGCATCAACGAGGACATCATCCTGATCGACGACGCGGGCGACTCCACCTGTTATCTCGTCATGGGAGACAGGAAGGCGCTGTTGATCGACACGGCGAACGGACGGGAAAACCTCAGGGAGATCGTCGGGGGACTGACCAGTCTGCCCGTCACCGCAGTGAACACCCATGGCCATCTTGACCATATTTTCGGCAATGTCTTTTTTGAGGAAGCCTGGATGCATCCGGCGGACTTCAAGCTGCATGACGAGCACTTCAGGCTCCCTGAAGCGGAGGAGCTGAAGCGCGTTGGCTTGGGCCCCTGCAGACTGGTGCCCCTGGAAGAGGACAGGGTCTTTGACCTTGGCGGCATCGATCTGGCAGTTGTCCCGGTTCCCGGACATACCGCGGGGAGCGTAGCCCTCTTATGCCGGAAGCACCGCATCCTGTTCACCGGGGATGCGGTCAACGGCCATCTGTGGATGCAGCTGG
>CAZJCB010000049.1:0-12390 GCA_964544245.1 uncultured Christensenella sp. | reverse complement strand
GCACGTCCCGGATGATACCCCCCAGCCACCATTGGTCCTGATCCTCCAGGTAGCTTCCGTCGCAGTACTGGTGGACCACCAGGCACAGCGCGTTGCGTCCCTCCCGCAGGAAAGGCGCCAGGTCAAACTCTGCGGGCAGGCGGCTGCCCTTGGTGAAGCCGACAGGGCTTCCGTTGACGTATACGCTGCAGAAGCTCTCAACCCCCTCCAGCCGCAGCGTCAGCGAAAGGCCGCCGTCCCAGACAAAACAGCGCTTGTAGACGCCTGTAGGGTTCTCCGCGGGGACGAAAGGAGGGTCCAGCGTGAAGGGGTAGGCTTCGTCGGTGTAGAGGAACTCTCCGCAGCCGGCGAACTGCCAGGAACGGGGGACCCGGATGGGATGGTAGCCGTTTTCCGCGCAAGGTTCCTCAACGATCACCTCCCGCGTGACGTCCAGGGCATATCTGAAAAACCTGAAAGCCCAGTCGCCGCTCAGGTTATCAACCCGGCCTGAGGTACCCGACAAGGCCGCCGGCTCATCCTCAAAAGGCAAAAAATGAGCCCTGGGCGGCAGGCGGTTCGCGTGCAGGGCCCTGTGGTCGCAGAAAGGCTGTTGGGCGAGTGAAAACAAGGCGTCAGTCTCCTCTTCTCAGTTGTCGTTTTCGATGATGGACAGCATATAGCGGCGCAGCTGCACCGGTGTCATCCCGGTATGCTTTTTCGCCACCATGTTGAAGTAGTTTGCCCTTTTAAGGCCCGCCATCTCCGCGACCTCGGCGATGCTCAGGTCCTCGTCCAGAAGCAGATGTTTTGCCCGGTTGACGCGAACCTCGCTGAGGTGCTCGATGACGGTCTGCCCGGTCATTTTCCTGAACAGCCGGCCGCAGTAGTCCGGGCTGAGGTGGACTGAGGACGCGATGGCGTCCATGTTCAGCTTCCTGGCGTAGTTGCTGTTGATATACCGCTTGACCCTGTCGACGACGCGCGCGTTTTCGTCGTCCGTCACGGCGTAGATCCCCTTGCTCTGCATAAAAACCAGCAAGAGCAGGCTGAGCAGGTTGATCTTGGACGCGATGGGAAACATCGGGTCCTTGCGGGTATAGGCTTTATGAAGGGAGCGCAGGATCCGCTCCGCCTCGTCCGTGTTGGCGAGATGCAGCAGGTCAGGAAGCCGGAAATCCTCCCCGATGACTGCCTGCGGCCGGATGTGCTCGGGATATTGCAGCCTGTTGGAAAACAGCTTCGCGTAGCGCTCCGGGGTGTTGTACAGGGTGTAGAGCCAGTCGGAGTCGTCCATGGGCTCCAGGTCGAAATGCGCCCAAACGATTTCGCCCGGGTGTTCCTCGTCCGTCCAGAAACTGTGCGGCGTGTCCGGCTTGATGACGGCCAGATCCCCGTGGGTGAGCGTGTTGGTATGCCCGTTCACGTTCAGGTATGCTTGTCCGGAGAAGCAGTACATCAGCTCGTGGTCATAGATCCTGCGCTGCAGCAGGCGCCAGCTGTCCGTTCCCTGCAGGCCGGCCTCCCGGACGAAAGGATTCAATCGCTTCAGGCTGTACTGGCTTTCCACGGCGGCACTCCTTTGCTGATGCGGACGTACTGAGCAAAGACAGGGAGCAGGGGATTCCTGCCCCCTGTCTGTCAACGGGGTCTCTTATCTGTCCCGTTTTAGGGACGGTGAGCGGCGGAACCGCTTTATTCGGCGCCCAGCAGCTCCTTCACGTCCGCGTAGGTCTGGGTCAGGTAAGCGTTCACTTCCTCCAGGCCGTTCTGCGTGGCGACTTCGACCATTTCGTCATAGGTCGCGTTGAATTCCTCCTCGCTGGCGGCCATGCAGATGCGCGGGAAGTATTCCTCGCCCAGGCTCATCAGGTCGTTGTACAGGAACTCGATGTCGGTGCCGGCCTTGGGATAGCTGAGGCTGATGGCGTTGGAGATGTCCGCGCGCTTGACGACCTCGTCAAAGATCGCGCGGGTTTCGGGCGTTGCTGCGGCGTAGAAGCCGTTGTAAATGGTGACATAATCGTCCGCGGACAGGGGGAAGGCCATCTCACGGTAGTCCAGGGCGGCTGTACCGGCGTCCACCGCCTTCTGGCGGCGTTCGAGGATAGTGACGTTGCCGTCGGCGTCGTAATCCCAGTCAATTCCCTTCACGCCGTAGGTCAGGGAGATCGAGTTGTCCTTCTGCTTGGCCCAGTAGAGCATCTTGATGGCGCGCTCCGGGTCGTCGCAGTCTTTGGTGATGAACAGCGCGGCCCAGCCGGAGATCGGGATGGTATAGGCCCATTTTTCCAGCAGCGGGACCTGCGCGACCTTCGCGCCCGGCACGGCGGCGGACACCTTCGCGGTGAAACGCTGCTCGTCGTTCCCGGCGAAGTAGGTGACCATGAACACGTTGCCGGCGTAGAAGTTCTGGAAAGCCTGCTCTTCGTCGTTGTAGGCGAAGTTTTCCTGGGAAATGTAGCCCAGGCGGTACAGTTCGTTCATGGCCTTGAGCATCTCGCGGTAATTGGGGTCGGACATGTACAGCACCAGGTTGCCGTTTTCATCCAGCGGGCGGACTGTGTCATAGCCGACCAGGGAGCCGAAGGCGCTGTATTCGCGCGGGCTGAACACGATGGGCTGCATGTCCGGGTACTTTTCCTTGACCAGCGCCATCAGCGCGAAGAAGTCTTCCCTGGTCTCAAGTTTTGGGGAACCCAGCGCCTCGTAGATATCCTGGCGCATATGGAACTGACCGAAGTTGGTGCCCAGGTTGGTCGCGGCCTTTACTTCCTCGGCCGTGTTGAACTCGTTCTTGAGCATGTAGTACTGGCCGTCCTGGGAGAAATAGGCGTTGAGCTTCTTCTCCACTTCCGGCACCTGCCACTGGGGCACGTACTGGTCGATGAGCTCCTGAAGCGGCCAGGTGAGGTCCGGGTCGGACAGGGTGGTCACCTTCGCGGTGGAGGAGCAGGCGATCAGGTCAGGCAGGTCCCCGGACGCGATGAGCAGGTTGAGCTGCTCGGCGTCGCTGGCCTTGATCATGTTCAGGGTGATGCCGGTCTGTTCGCGCATCCAGTCCTGGACGATGCCGCCCTCAAAGGTGTCAAAGTCCATCCAGGTCCAGTCGACAAAGAAGTCGAAGGTGTGCGGGTCGTTCGGGTCCAGCAGGTTGGCCTCTTCCGCCGGCGCGGGAAGCGCTATGAGCAGCATGGACGCGAGCAGGAGCAGGGAAACGAGTCGTTTCATGTCGGAAATCCTCCTTATATTCTGTAGGCTGACTTCAGCCCTGGAAACGGATGGGCGGCATCCTCAGCCCTTGACGGCCCCCAGCATGATGCCTTTGACGAAGTATTTCTGCAGAAAGGGGTAAACGCACATGATCGGCAGGACAGCGATGATCATGGCGGCCATCTGCACGGAGGCGGCGGTCACGGTGCTGTACCTGGCCGCCTGCATCATCGCCTGGCGCGACGTGGTGTCCACCTGGTTCTGGATGATGATCTCCCTCATCAGATAAGCGAGGGTCCTCAGCGTTTTGTTGCCGGGAGCGAAAAACGCGGTGTCGGACCAGGAGTTCCACTGGGACACGGCGGCGAACAGCCCCAGCGTGGCAAGCAGCGCCTTGGACAGCGGCAGGATGATCCGCACAAAGATCGAGAGCTCGCCCGCGCCGTCCAGCCGTGCAGACTCCTTGAGCTCCTTGGGGATCTCCCGGAAGAAGCTGATGGCCAGGATGCAGTAGTAGGTGGAGAACATCGTGGGAATGATGTAGACGGTGAACTTGTTGAGCATGCCGTAGGCCTTCAGCACCAGGTAATAGGGGATCAGCCCGCCGCTGAAATACATGCAGAACAGCAGGATGACCCCGTAGGTCTTCCTGAATTTCAGGCTGTCCGCGGACAGGCCGTAGGCGACCAGGCAGGTGAACAGGATGGTCAGCAGGGTCCCGGCGAGGGTCTTGGCGACGGTGATCCCGATTGCGCTGATCCATTTCGGGTCGGAGAGGAACTGCACATAGTTGTTCAGCGTGAACTGCCGCGGCCAGAGGTAGATGCCGCCGCGCAGCGCGTCCAGCCCGTCGTTGAGGGACATGATGATGACGTAGTAGAAGGGGTAGACCGTGATCAGCAGCACGAAGGTCACGAAGATGAGCGTGATCCCGTCGATGACCTTGTCTTCCAGCGTGCGGCGGATTTCATAGCTTTTTCTAGTCATGTCTGCGCCCTTTCCTCAGAACAGCGAAGCCCCGGAGAGCTTGCGGGAGATGCTGTTGGCGGAGATCACCAGCAGGAAGGAGATGATGGACTGGATCAGGCCGGCCGCCGTCGCGAAGGAATAACGACCCTGGCTCAGGCCGCTTTTGTAGACGAACACTTCGATGATCTCGCTCCGGGTGATGTTCAGGTTGTTGCCCAGCAGCATCGCCTGGTCGAAATTGGCGGAGAACAGGTTCCCGATCGCAAGAATCAGCAGCACCGAGACCGTGCCCAGGATGCCGGGCAGCGTGATGTGCCAGATCCGTTTCAGGCGCCCCGCCCCGTCGATCTGCGCGCTTTCATACAGCGACGGATCGATCCCGGAGATGGCCGCCAGGTAGATGATCGCGCTCCACCCCATTTCCTTCCAGACATCCGAGAGCACCGCCATCCCGTAATACAGGTCAGGGTCGGTCAGGAGGGGGATCGGCTGGCTGATAAGGCCCCAGGACAGCAGCAGTTCGTTGAGCATGCCCGTCGAGGTGGAGAAAAAGGCGTGGATGATGCCGGCTACGATGGTCCAGGAGATGAAGTGCGGCAGGTAACTGGCCGTCTGGACCAGCCGCTTGTACCGGGTCCCCCTCATTTCGGTGATCATGATGGCGAACATGATTGGAAGAGGGAAAGAGAAGAGGAGTTTCAGGACGCTGATGAGCGCCGTGTTGCGGACCAAGACACCGAACTTCCTGTGCTGGACGAAGTCCAGGAAGTTCTTCAGCCCGACGTTCGGGGCGGTGAACATGCCGGCAAATCCGGTCTTGATGCTGTAATCCTTGAAAGCGATGACGACCCCCGCCATGGGGATGACGGAAAATAGGAGCAGGAACAGCAGTCCGAGCCACACGAACATGTGGGAAGGGACCTGCCGTTTGAACTCCCGGAGGGATTCCCTCCTGAGCAGCTGGCTGGCGTGTGTTTTTTCCATTCCTTCACTTCCTTTTCGGCGCGGTTCGGGGGCACAGGGCGGAAGGGGAGCCGGATACCGGGCTTGGGCACCTGGATGATTTCATTATAATGGACAAAAACTTCCCAGCAAGTACCAAATACCGAAATAATTACGAAATTCCGTCATCTTGCGGCCTTGTCATTCACGTGACAGTTCTAGCCGCCGGAGTACAGGTCCGCAGACTGGACAGTTTTGCCTGGCCTGCGCAAAAGACGCCCCGGAGGGCGCCCTTTGGATCAATGACTTTCAGTTTTGCCGAACGCCTTTCGCTTACCCGATGCGTTCCTTGCCGCCCATGTAAGGCCGCAGGGCTTCGGGGACGCACACGCCGCCGTCCTCCATGAGGTTGTTCTCCAGGTAGGCGATGAGCATCCGGGGCGGGGCGACCACGGTGTTGTTGAGCGTGTGGGGCAGGTATTTGCGGCCGCCTTCGCCCTTGACGCGGATCTGCAGGCGCCGGGCCTGCGCGTCGCCCAGGTTGGAGCAGCTGCCCACCTCGAAATATCTGCCCTGCCTGGGCGACCAGGCCTCCACGTCGCAGCTGATGACCTTCAGGTCCGCCAGGTCGCCCGTGCAGCAGGCGAGGGTGCGCACAGGGATGTCCAGCGTACGGAAGAAATCCACCGTATTTTGCCACATCTTCTCATACCAGGCCATGCTGTCCTCCGGCCGGCACACCACCACCATCTCCTGCTTTTCAAACTGGTGGATGCGGTACACGCCGCGCTCCTCCAGGCCGTGGGCGCCTACCTCCCTGCGGAAGCAGGGGGAATAGCTGGTCAGCGCCTGGGGCAGTTCCTCCTCCGGGAGGATGGTGTTGATGAACTTGCCGATCATGGAATGTTCCGAGGTGCCGATGAGGTAAAGGTCTTCCCCCTCGATCTTGTACATCATGTTTTCCATTTCGGTAAAGCTCATGACGCCGGTCACCACCTCGCTCCTGATCATGAACGGCGGGATATAGTAGGTGAAACCCCGGTCGATCATGAAATCCCGCGCGTAGGAGAGGATGGCGGAGTGCAGCCTGGCGATGTCGCCCTTCAGGTAATAAAAGCCGCTGCCGCTGGTCTTTCGGGCGGAATCCAGATCGATCCCGTTCAGGCGTTCCATGATGTCCACGTGGTAGGGCACGGGGAAGGGGGGCACCGCGGGCTCGCCGAAGCGCTCCATCTCCACGTTTTCGCTGTCGTCCCGGCCCAGGGGCACCTTATTGTCCATGATCTGCGGGATCTGCAGCATGACGGCGCGGATCTTCTCCGCGTACTCGGCCTCTTTCGCTTCCAGTTCCAGCAGCCGCGCGGCGATGCCCGCGACCTCCAGTTTGGCGGCTTCGGCCTCTTCCTTCTCCCCCTTGGCCATCATCCCGCCGATCCCCTTGGACAGCACGTTGCGCCGGTTGCGCAGCGTGTCGGCCTGCCCGATGGCTTCGCGGTTGAGCCGGTCCAGCTCCGCCGCTTCGTCCACCAGGGGGAGCTTGCGGTCCTGGAACTTCCTGCGGATGTTCTCTTTCACCAGTTCCGGGTTGCTGCGGATCAATGCGATGTCGATCATTTCCCTTGCTCCTCCTTATCGTGCTTTCCTTTGGGACAGCACAAGCTATTTCTGACAGAGATTCCGGGTCAGGAAATTCTTTCCCTTCCCGGGGATGGGGGACGGAGTTCCCCGGGGTCCTGCCTGAGCGGAACGCGCTCCCAATAAAAAACCTTCCATCTCTGCATGGGACGGAAGGTTCCGCGTTGCCACCCAACTTGCCACGCAGCCTGCATGGCCTCTCAAAGCGCTGGAAGGGGCGCGCCCCGGCCGCTCTTCGCGGCCCGCTCCCGGGTGGAATGCCCCTGCCCGCCTCCGCCTCGCACCGCCCGGCGGCTCTCTTCACGCGGTTTCAGGGGCCGTTCCCGTTCATCACGATGGGCAGAGTATAGCACCCGCCCGGCGCGCGCGCAAGGCTAACGACGGTCAGGGCGGCCGCGACACCGGCTGTTTGGCTCAATCCCCCTGGAATTCCTCGGGTACAAAGCCCCGGATGAGCTGCGCCATCATGTAGCCGGTCTTGCCGTCCACCCAGACCTGCTTCCAGTAGGTGGTGCCCCCGGTCACGACGACCTCGGTGCCGTTGGGGTAAAGCCCCAGGGAGTCGGAGTCTGTGCTGCCCCGTTTGCGCAGGTGCGCGCCCTGGCCGCCGGGGTTGTCAACGACGCTTACGGACCCTTCCGGGCGGGGGGAGTAGACGATGGGGTCGACGTCCGCGTAGACGGGCTGGGGAGACAGGCCGGAGGCCATCATGAAGCCGACCCGCCCGTCCGGCGTGATCACGTGGGCGAATTCTTCCGTGACGCCCAGCACGCGCACGGGCTCACCGTTGGACACGGCGCTCAGTTTGTCCGACTGGTAGGATTGCCCGGCGCGCAGGGTGAGGCCGGGGTCCCCCGGGTTGCTGACGGTGACCGTGGGGATGAAGGAAGGCACGCTGCCCGCCGTCGTGTCAAGCAGCAGGAATTTCTCCTCAAAGTAGCCCTCCAGGCTGCCCAGGCGCACCTTGACCCAGCCGCCCGCCGGCTGTTCCAGCACGAGCGCTGTGGCCCCGTTGTAGTATTTGCCCAGGCTTTCGGCGTTCTGCCGCGGCCGCGCGCGCAGGGGCACGCGGACGTAGGGGTCCTGGCTGTTCACGGTGGCCCGGCGGGCGCCGTCGCCCGGCTCCTTGGGGCGGAGACCGTCGGGGGAAATCCAGCCCGCTACGGGCTCTCCCGTTTCGTTGAACACGAGGATCCCGGTCCATACCCCGCCCTGGCTGAGGAGCTCGAAGGCCTCGCCCGGGGACAGTTCCCGGATGATTTCGGCCGCGCTGTCCGCGTTTTCATAGACAGGCCTGGCAGCGCCCGCGTTGATCCAGGTCCGGGGTTCGACCGTAAAGCTGTCCTGCCCGGCCCCGGCGGCAAAGGGCAGGAGCAGGGTGAGCAGGAACAGCGGAAGGAAGGGTGTCAGAAGTGCTTTTTTCATGGTTCTCCTCCGGAAGGCCAAAACGACCTGATATGATTATACCCTGCGGGGCGGATGGACGGGAATCAGGGGAAGCGCGGAGGGACTGCCGGACATGCTACGTATTCATTCCATTGGGCTGGTCAATCGCGCAGGCACGCGAGTGGGACTACATAGACACCGTCCTTGCGCTGATACGCAAACTTATCCCCAGTCAGTACAAGCAGGAAGGAAGGCTTGTTCATTTTTTCTTGATCTACCGCATCCTTTAGCTTTAAAAGGTTCCTTGCGGCTTCATCCACCATCCTCGCGCCCAGTTTCACCTCGACTGCCGCCCAACGGCCGTCATTGAGATGGAGGATCGCATCAACTTCGAGACCGTTGCGATCCCTATAATGGAACACTTCGCCATCCAGTGACTGGGAATAGATCCGCAGATCCCTGATACAGAGCGATTCAAACAGGAACCCCAGCGTCCTAAAGTCATGCAGCAAATCATTGGGACGCGCCCGCAGTACCGCACAGGCTATCGAAGGATCTACAAAATGCCTGGTGGGCGAAGTCCGGATGGCTGTGCTTGAACGAAGGGCGGGGCTCCAGGCTTCGAGGTCTTCCACGACATACATCCTGCGCAGGGCATTGATGTAGGACGATATTGTTTTTTCAGTCAACGATTCTTCATCGCGCGCAATGTCATTGCGAAGGGTTGCCATGCTTGCCTGCGTGGAAACATTCCTGGCGATGGACTGCATCAGCCCCCTGACCCGGCTGGGATCCCTTTCGATCCCATCAACCCTGCTCATATCCTGTTGAATGACCGCGTCCGTATAATCCATAGCCTTGTCCAGTGCGATTTCATCAGATTCCTGGATTGAGGCAGGCCAGCCCCCCCTTGCGATGCAGAACACCAGCCTCTCAAGCGGCAGATCTGCTACTCCTTCGATGTTGACGAAACCGGAAAACATATCTGACAGGCGAACTGAACCATTTGAATCAAGGGACTCAAACAAGCTCATCGGACGCATCAGCATGCGGGAGATGCGGCCGGTTCCGGTATGAGACACTTTCAAATCATGTGGAACCGAAGATCCAGTTAGAATAAATAAGCCGGTTTTTCCTATCGCGTCAACCGCAAATCGTACTGCATCCCACAACACCGGTATCATTTGCCATTCGTCCAGGAGGCGGGGCGAATTGCCCTGCAGCAAAAGGGACGGTTTTACCGCCGCCATATCCCTGTATGACTGCGTGTTATCCGGATCCTGAAGAAATAGGACACTTTTTGCTTTTTGAGAAGCAGTCCAGGTTTTTCCGCACCACTTTGGGCCCTCAAGGAGTACAGCACCTGAAGAACGAAGTTTTCTCTCCAAAACCTGGTCAGCCAGTCTGGCCATGTATGTTGCCATCGCGCACCTCCTTCCTCGATAGTATAACAATCACTTCCTATTTTGGCAATTTTTTGCTTCTGATTTTGGCGGCGTTTTGCATCCTGCTTTGGCAATATTTTACTTCCGGTTCTGGCAATGGTCGCTTCCGATGATTGCGGGCGTTTATGACTGAGGAAGGTGACGCGTTTCTCCCGGGGAGTGAACCTCAGCCAAGTTTATCGGCAGTAACGGCTCAGACAGCCGGGATATACCGCCAGGTATAAAAGGTAAAAGCAGTATGGATACCCGACAGGCAGGCGATTTGGATATGAAGAATGAACCCGGGCGACAATCACCCGGGTCCCGAGCAAATGACGATATTTGGTAAACTTCGAGGAAGGACGCCGCCTCTCTTCTACACTATACTTTAGCTTTCCCCAGCGCCTGGCTGGCGGCCTCCTCGCGGAACTGGTTGGTGTAGAGCTGGTAATAGGCCCCCCGGCGCCTGAGCAGTTCCTCATGGCGGCCCTCTTCCCTGATCTCCCCGTCCTCAATCAGCAGGATGCGGTCGGCGGAGCGGATGGTGGACAGCCGGTGGGCGATGATGAAACTGGTGCGGCCCTGCAGGGTCTTTTCGATCGCGTGCTGGATGGCCACCTCGGTCTCGGTGTCCACCGAGGAGGTCGCCTCGTCCAAAACGAAGATGCGCGGGTCGTGCAGGATGGCGCGTGCAAAGGAGATCAGCTGCTTTTCGCCCGTGGACAGCCGGCTGCCGCCCTCGCCCACCGGGGTGAGGTAGCCCTTGTCCATCTTGCGGATGAAACCGTCGGCGTTGACCAGCCTGGCGGCGGCTTCGGCCTCCTCCTGGGTGGCTTCGGGCCTTGCGTAGCGGAGGTTGTCCAGCACGGTGCCGGAGAACAGGTGCGGTTCCTGCAGCACGTAGCCGATGCTGCTCTGCAGCCACAGTTGGCTGCGCTCGCGGTAATCCCTGCCGTCGATGAGGATGCGTCCCGAACTGGGCTCGTAGAAGCGGCAGATGAGGTTGACGATGGTGGACTTGCCGGCGCCGGTGGGGCCGACGATGGCGACGGTCTCCCCGGGCCTGACGTGCAGGTTGAAGTGCCTGAGGACTTCCTCCCCTTCCTTGTATTTGAAGCTCACGTCCTCAAAATCGACCTCGCCGGTGATCGCTTCCCAGTTTTCCGTTTTGGGATGGAAGTTGTCGCCGTAGCGGGCCTCGGCCTCAGGGCTGTCCACGATGTCCGGTTCCGTTTCCAGCAGGCTGACCACCCGCTCGGCGGCGGCCTGGATGCGCTGCATCTCGCTGAAGGTGGCGGCGATGTCCCGGATGGGGTTGAAGAACTGCACGGAATAGTTCACAAAGGCGGTCACCGTGCCCAGGGTGAGCGCGCCGCCCAGCACCTTGGAAGCGCCCTCTCCCAGCACGTAGGCGGTCGCCAGGGAGGACACCGAGATGACCAGGGGCAGGAAGAGGCTGGACAGGGTGGCGGCCCGGACCGCGGCCCCGCGCATGGAGCCCGTCAGCTCGGAGAACTCAAGGAAGTTCTGCTCTTCCCGCACCAGGGACTTGGTGGTCTTGGCGCCCATGATGCCCTCGTTGAAATCCCCGGTGATGCGGGAATTGATTTTCCGCACCTCGCGCTGGGCCTTGAGGATGCGTTTCTGGAACCACGCCGAGATCAGGGCCAGCAGCGGCAGCACGGCCAGGACGCCCAGCGCCAGCTGCCAGTTGATCAGGAGCATCGCGGTGGTGACGGAGATGAGGAAGATGGTGGCCCAGACCAGGTCGACCAGGCCCCAGCCGAAGGCCTCGGACAGGTGGCTGATGTCGCTGGTGAGCCGGCTCATCAGGTGGCCGACGGAGGTCCTGTCGTAAAAAGAGAAGGACAATTCCTGCAGTTTGCGGAAGCCTTTTTGCCGCATGTCATAGGCGACGTTGTGCTCCACCCGCCCGGCGGTGAGGATGAAGATGAAGATGACCCCGACCTGCAGCAGGATGACCGATAGGTAGAGCAGCGCGAAGGGCCACAGTGAGACCTGCGTTCTCGGGGTGATGTAGTTGTCGATCGCGTGGCGCGTCAGCAGCGGCATGAACACGTCGGTGACGGCCAGCACGGACATGCACAGGCCGACCAGGCCCATCTTTTTCCAGTGCCGGCGCATGTGCAGGAAGAGTTTCCTGAACAGGCCCAGGTCGAATTTCTTCGTGTATTCCTGTTCTTCCAGATGGCTGAAATCACTCATTGGGCGCCTCCTGAGCCGGGCTCAGTTCCTTTTGTTCCAGGTATTCGTCTTCCAGCCCCGACTGGATCGCGTTGATGCGCTGGTACAGCCCGGGCCTCGCGACCAGTTCCTCGTGGCTCCCCTGGTCGCTGATCCGGCCGTCCTCCAGCACAAAGATCCGGTCGGCCTGGCTGAGGGTGAGGATGCGGTGGCTGATGATGATGGTGGTCACGCCCCGGCTGCGGCGCCTGAGCGCCTCGCGGATGCGCGCGTCGGTCTGCGTGTCGACCGCCGAGAGGGAATCGTCAAAGACGAGGATGTCGTTTTCCTTGAGCAGGGTCCTGGCGATGGCGGCGCGCTGTTTCTGCCCGCCGGAAAGGGTGACGCCGCGCTCTCCCACCATGGTTTCCCAGCCCTTTTCGCTGTCCCTGATAAAGTCCAGGGCCTGCGCATCCTCCGCCGCCGCCTCGATGTCTTCTTTTTCGGCGTTGGGCGCGGCCATGCGGAGGTTGTCGTAGATGGTCTTGGAGTAGAGGAAGGGCTCCTGCAGCACCAGGCCCACGCGGCTCCTCAGGTGTTTGCGCGCGATGTCCCTGATGTCATGGCCCGATATCGTGATCTTGCCCTCCTGGGGCGT
>CAZJCB010000048.1:0-12626 GCA_964544245.1 uncultured Christensenella sp. | reverse complement strand
TGATGCCCATGCCGGCGATGATGGGGATGATCAGCGCCAGCACGATGAAGAGGTTGCGCGAGAGGCGCCCCATGAGCTGGGCAAAGATGTCATTGAGCGGGCGGCCCGAGAAGATGACGAAGATGACCGACAGCGCGAGGAAGACATAGGTGACGATGTACTCGCGCAGGTTTTGCCGCACGGCATCTGAGGAGAAGGGGCTGTGTTTGCGTAGATCAGTCACGGCCTTCACCTCCTGACTGGGTCAGGGCATAGAGGATGATGCCGTTTGAGATCAGGATGCGCATGACTTCGGACAAGCCTCCTTCCACGATGGCGGCGTTGGCGACCTGGATGCCAAGCGCCAGCACCCCCTGGAACAGGAAGGTGCCGATGATGACGTGGGATACCTTGGCGCGCGTCACCGTCGCGCCGCCGATGAGGATCGCGCTGGCCGCGACAAAACCCATCTGCTTGGGCCCGTTGTAGAGCTGCATGAAACCGAAGGACTGGGAATAGACGATGATGCCCACCGCGGCGATGACGGTGGAGATGGTGGTGCCGATGACGCGCATCCGGTTGACATTGACGCCCGCTGCCTCCGCGAAACGCTGGTTGGCACCCGCGGCGGACATCGCGTTGCCGGTACGGCTCCGGGAGAAGAGCCACATGAGCGCGCAGCACAGCAGGAAGAAGAGCAGCAGGCCGGTGGGCACACGGACGCCCAGGACGTCAAAGGCCAGGAATTTATCCAGGATCTGGCCGAAGGAGTCGCCCATGTTGTGCATCACGCGCAGGCCGCTGCCCAGGGCCCAGGTCAGCTTGGGATTACGGAAGGGCAGCAGCATCCAGGCGATGCTGAACAGGGAGACGAAGCTGAAGCCTACGTAGGTGGACACGGTCATCTCGCTGCCCTTCAGGCGGTTCAACAGCTTGCCGTACAGCCAGCCGATGGGCAGGGCGAGCAGGATGCCCCCGATGACGGAGAAGAAGAAGGAGCCCCAGCCGGCCATGTTCATCTCCAGCGCGATAAGGGTGGAGATCAGGCCGGCGATGATGCCCACCGTCATGCCCATGTTCAGGCTGATGCCCGACTGGATGCCCGGCAGCATGGCCAGCGCCAGCACGCCGTACATGCCGGTGCGCCACAAGACGGTTGAGATCATGCCGGGGACGTTGATGTTGTACATCGCCGCCAGCACGCACAGGATGAGGAAGAACAGCGTGATGACCAGCCTTGGCATGCCCAGGCTGCGCTTTAATTGTTTGTAGAAGAACACGGTCAGCGCCAGGATGAGCGCGCCCGCCGCCAGCACGATCAGGTTCCCGGCCAGGCGGGCGACCTTCATCCGGCCCGCTTCCGCGCCTTCCAGGATGCCTTCGGCGCCGCGCACGGCGTAGTTGTCATATTCCGAGGCGAATTCGTTCTCGGCGCCCTGGACGACCGCCAGGATCGGGTCCCTGAGCTCATCGCGCATCTCGGGGCGCAGGTCAGGCAGGGCGGTCTCCAGCACGTCGAACATCGCGTTGTAACCGGGCGTCAGGCTTTCCTCCAGCGCGGCCAGCTCAGGCGAGGGGACAAAGCCGGAATAGTCCACCTTCGTTTCGCCGGTCCCCATCAGGGCTTCCTCGCTCACGCCGCCAGCCTCCGCGCCGGCCGCTTCCTCCTGCGCGGCCTGCTGGGCCTGCAGCTCTTCCTGCCGGGCGAGCCAGACCGCCGCATAGGCTTCCTTTTCCCGGGTTTCCAGGGCCGTATAGCCGCTCACCGCCTGCTCCAGGGTTTCCACAGCGGCGCTGAGGTCCATGAGGTCCAGGTTGCTGAAACTATAGTATTTATCCTCGGCGGCAACGCGGGCGAGCTCACCCTGTTCATCCATGTAGACGGAGATCTGGTTGCGGCTCAAGCCCTTTGCCCGCCCTTCGTCCCGGGCGGCCCGCTTGGCCTGCAGCACGATCTCCTCCACGATGGAACCCGAGGCTGTCCGCAATACGGCGTAATTGCGCATGCGCAGCAGGCTGTCCGCGGCCTCCCGGCTTCCCCGGGCCGCAAAGCCCCAGACGCCCACGACGGCCAGCGCCAGCGCCAGAACGACGAGCACAGCCGAAGCGATCCATTGAGTTCTTGTCCGTTTCATCCTGCCTGCGCCTCCCCTGCCTTGATGCCGCTCATCGCCAGGCCGAAATGCTCGTCCGGGCTGTCCGGCGCCAGGATGTCGACCACCTTGCCCTCCGCGACGATGACGATCCGGTCGCAGATGGAGCGCAGTTCCATGAGCTCGCTGGACACCATGACAATGGTCAGCCCCTGTTCCCGGTTCAGTCGGACCAGGGTGTCCAGCACCAGCGCCTTGGCGCCGATGTCGATGCCCCGGGTGGGCTCTGACACAAAGAGAAACCTTGGGTCCAGCGCCAGCGCGCGGGCGATGCACACCTTCTGCTGGTTCCCGCCGGAGAGGGTGCCCGCGGGCTGCGCGGGCGACTGGCAGCGGATGTCCAGGTCATGGATCATTTTCTTCGCGAATTCCCGCACGTGCCGGACCGACTTGATCTTGAAAAAGCTGACCCCGGTAAGGAACTGCCCCTTGATCTGCATGGCGTTGAAGGTGATGTTGTCCTGGATGGCTTCGTCCAGCAGCAGGCCCACGCCGCGCCGGTCCTCGGAGACCATGCTCATGCCGTGGCGCAGGGAGGCCTCCGGGTCGTTGAGCGGCAGCTCTTCGCCAAACAGGGCGACGGAGCCGGTGGACGGGTAGAGGCCCATCACGCCGTTGGGCAGCCCCACCTTCCCCTGGCCGGCCAGGCCGCCGATGCCGATGACCTCGCCCTCCATGACGTCCAGGTCGATGCCGCGGACGGTTTCGCCCGGCATCATGACGCGCAGGTCCCGGACCTTCAGCGCGACGCGGCCCGTCAGCGGTTTTGTCCGCTCCGGCGGGCAGATGATGCCCTCACTGCCACGGCCGATCATCATGCCGGCCATTTCCATCAGCGTCGTATCGCGGATGGCCTTGCTGCCCACCAGCTTGCCGTCGCGCAGCACGGTCACGGTGTCCGCCGCCTTCATCACCTCGCCCAGGCGGTGGGTGATGAAGATGATGGCGATGCCGCGCCTGGCGATGGACCGCATGACGGAGATCAGCTGGTCAGCCTCGCTCTCGGTGAGCACCGCCGTCGGCTCGTCAAACACCAGCAGCCTGACCCCGGTCTTGTCGATCTCCCGCGCGATCTCCACGAACTGCATGTAACCCACCGGCAGGGTACGGACCAGGGTGCTCTCGGGGATGGTGACGCCCACGCTGTCCAGCGCCTTGCGGGCGTCCCCCGCCATGGCGGCGTGGTCCAGCGACTCCAGGTCGTTCCCCAGGATGCGGCTGATGAGGTTGGGGCGGCTGATCTCGCGGTTCAGCTTGATGTTTTCCGTCACCGTAAACCCGGGGATGAGCATGAACTCCTGGTGCACCATGCCGATGCCCAGCGCCATCGCCTCCTGCGGGGACAGGATGTGCGTCTCCTCCCCGTTCAGCCGGACCTCCCCCTGGAACCCGCCGGTGGAATGGATCACCGGCATGCCAAAGAGGATGTTCATCAGCGTGGACTTGCCCGCGCCGTTCTCGCCCAGCAGGGCGTGGATCTCGCCCGGGCGGACCTTCAGCGTCACGTCCCGCAGCACGGCGGTGTCGCCGTAGAGCTTGGAGACGCCGTTCATTTCGAGGATGTATTCCGATGGCAAAATGGAGTCGCTCCCTTCCGCAAACCCGCGGCCGGGGAAACGGCCGCGCGCGTCAAAGTGTGGAAAAGGGGCCTGCCAGCCGGTGAAGGAGGCAGGCCCCTTGTCATTGGAACTTTCCTACAGGTTTATTTCAGGTAATCCCTGAAGTTCAGGTTGTCAAACAGCAGCATGAAGTAATTGGACACTTCGTTGCCGTTGGCGTCGACATAGCTGGAGACTGCCGCCTCGGCGCCCGCCGCGTTGGACAGGGCCGCGACCAGCTTCGCCTTGTCGGTCTTCTCACCGGTGCCGCCGGCTTCGACCCAGGCCTTGGCGTACTCAAAGCCGCCCAGGATCATGCTCATGTTGACGGGGACCGCCCAGGTGGACACGCGGTCGACCGCGCCCAGTTCGTCCAGCTTTGCGGCCATTTTGTTCAGGTAGGACTCGATGTTGCCGTAGTCTTCCGGCAAGACAGCCAGGCCCAGGGAGGCCGGGAAGCCGTGGAAGGGGCTGGGGCAGCAGGGCAGCGGATAATAAGCGTTGGCTTCCTTCAGGACTGCCGCCTGGAGGGCCTCCTGCATGCCGCAGTTGGTGGTGAAGAAGGCGACCTTCTTGCCCGCGTACTCTTCCATGACCTTGGGCACGTCGGAGAGGATGAAGGTCTGCGCACCGGTCATGCCGGCGTCGCCGGTCGGGTCGGGCGCGTCGCGGAATACCAGCTCGATGCCGGCCAGTTCCGTTTCTTCCTGCATGATGTTCCAGCGGGCGACGATGGTCTCATAGCCCATGTGGCGCGCGAAGGAATAGTGGACCAGCACTTCGGCGCCCCACTCCTTGGCGGTCTCGACGATCTGGTAGCCGCCGTTGATCTCGTCAACGCCCATGACCACGTCAGCGGCGCCGGCGATGTCAGCCGGGTCTTCGGCCGGAACGCCTGCGAGCAGCAGGATGTCCGGGCGGAGTTCGCGGATCTTGGTGAAAGCAGCGGTCGCGCCCTGAACGGCCTGGACCATGATGATGGCCTTGACCTCGGGATCTTCGGCGAACTGCAGCAGCTTGCCCATGGTGGTCTCCACTTCGGAGGAGAAGTTGTCCGGGTAGGTGTCGGTGATGACGACGCCGGGGTTCTCGTTCATCAGTTTCTCGGCCGCGCGGTACTCTTCCTCACCCTGTGAGGTGGTGCCGGTCAGAATGGCGATCTTGTACTTAGGCGCTTCGGCGCCGGCGGGCAGCATGAGGCCCAGCATCAGGGACAGTGCCAGCATCAGGACCAACAGTTTCTTCATAGGTTCCTCCTTCTACTCTTCCATCAGGCGATCGTCAGGCGATATGCTTCCGGGTGCCGCTCGCGCCCGATCTGGTATGCTCATATTTAACCGATACCGTATGCGTTTGTCAAGCCGGAAACTCCGGAGAATCGGAATCCGCTTATGCGTTTATGCAGCAATTCATGCATAACCCTAGGTTTGTCAAGGTATTTCCGGTTTGAATCGTCCCGTTTTTTCCTTTCCGCAATGAACATCGGGCTGACCTCCCGTCGAACCAGGAAGCTGAACAGCAAAAAAACATCGCCAGCCATCCATGCCAGAGGGCGCCTGGCTTCCGTACGTTTGCGCGTCCGGGACCTCTGTCCGGGGGCGTTCACCCACTTCGGGGGCCCGGACCCGCCCGGACAGGCAAAAATGGGCGGATTCTTTGGCATTCCGGGCGAAAAACGCTTGAAGCGTGGGCGCCAAAGTGATAACATCATCTATCATCAAACAGAAGGAGATTTGGAAACCATGAAAAAGTTCATGAAGGAGTTCAAGGCATTCGCCCTGAAGGGCAACGTACTGGACCTGGCCATCGGCGTCATCATCGGCGGCGCCTTCGGCAAGATCGTCGCCAGCATGGTCAACGACATCCTGATGCCCATCATCACCCTGCTCACCGGGGGCAAGAACGTCAGCGGCCTGTTCGTGCAGCTGTCAAACACCGAGACTGTCTATACTTCCATCGAGGCCGCCAAGGAAGCGGGCATCTCCACCCTCAACTACGGCCTGTTCATCCAGACCGTGATCGACTTCCTGATCATCGCGCTGTTCATCTTCCTGTTTGTGAAGCTGATCAACAACATGCGCAAGAAGGAAGAGCCGGCCCCCGCGCCCGCGCCGAGGCTGTGCCCCTTCTGCAAGCAGCCCGTGGACAAGGAAGCGACCCGCTGCCCGCATTGCACCAGCGAACTGAAAAAGGCGTAAATGCAGGACTACCGCTGTTTTTTCTGGGATTTTGACGGCACCCTCTACGATACCTACGAGCGCATCGTCCGCGCGGTCAAAAAGGGCATGGACGAAATGGGGCTGGACCACTCGGGCGTCGACATCCTGCCCCTGGCGAAAAACACGCTTCGTCACGCCTGCGAGGTCCTGGCCGGAAAAGACAGGGCAGATGAACTGCTGTCCCATTATTTTGTGCACTCCGAAGACGAAGGCCCCGAAAGCATGAGGCCCTTTCCCGGCTGCGAAGAGGCGCTGCGCGCCGTCGCGGAAGCCGGCGGGGTCAACTACCTGTACACCCACCGCAACAACACCGCGCTGGACGCGCTGAAGAACGACGGGCTGATCGGCCTCTTCCGGGATTTCATCACCTATGAGGCGGGCTTCCCGGACAAGCCGTCCCCGGACGCGCTCAACTGGCTCATCGACCTGCACAGGCTGGAGCGCAGGGAGTGCGTAATGGTCGGCGACCGCATCATCGACGCGATGGCGGGCAAAAACGCGGGCATCGCCTCCGCCCTGTACGACCCGGACGGTTCCTTTGCCCAAGGGGACGCGGATTTCCTGTTCAAACGGCTGCAGGACATCCCCAAAGAGCTGATGGACGGCAGCGGAAACGGCCCGACCCTGGGATAAACCAGGGAAGCGTTCCTGACATGACAGGCAAGGAGGGAAGGCCCCCCTTGCTTTTTTGATGCGACATGAAGCGTTGGACGGTTACGGCCCGCAGCCTGGCCCTGCCGGTCCCGCGCGGGACAAGTCCTGCCCATCCCTTGCGGAAAACAGCCCGTTCAGCTATACTTTCCCCTGTATCAGATTTTTGGGGAAACATAGGAGGAGAGTTCGGACCATGAAGAAAGCCCTGTCAATCCTGCTGAGCCTGGCCCTGCTGCTGGGCACCCTGAGCGCCTTTGCCCAGACCTACACCGGCGAGGCCGAAGGCTTCGGCGGCCCGGTCAAGGTGACCGTCACCGTGGAAGGCGACAAAATCGTCAAGGTCGAGGCTGTCGGCGAAAACGAGACCGACGGCATCGGTACCCCCGCCCTTACCGACGTCCCCGCCAGGATGGTCGAAAAAGGCAGCGCCGACGTGGACGTGCTCGCTGGCGCGACCTACACCAGCGAAGGCGTTATCAAGGCTGTCCAGGCTGCCCTGGCTTCCGCACAGCCTGCTCCGGAACCGGTCGTCCTGACCGGAGAGGCCGAGGGCTTCGGCGGGCCGGTTACCGTGACCGTCACCCTGGAAGGTGACAAAATCGTCAAGGTCGAGGCCGTGGGCGAAAACGAAACCGACGGCATCGGCACCCCCGCGCTGGAGGAACTGCCTGGAAAAATCGTCGAGAAGAACAGCGCGGATGTGGACATGGTCGCCGGCGCGACCTACACCAGCGAAGCCGTCATCAAGGCCGTAAAGGCCGCCGTAGCTTCCGCCCAGCCCGCTCCCGAACCGGTCGTCCTGACCGGCGAGGCTGAGGGCTTCGGCGGGCCGGTCACCGTGACCGTCACGCTGGAAGGCGGCAGGATCGTCAAGGTCGAGGCTGTCGGCGAAAGCGAAACCGACGGCATCGGTACCCCCGCCCTTACCGACGTCCCCGCCAGGATGGTCGAAAAAGGCAGCGACGACGTGGACGTGCTCGCCGGCGCGACCTACACCAGCGAAGGCGTTATCAAGGCTGTCCAGGCCGCCCTGGCAGGCGCCGCCCCGGCCGGGGAACCCGCCGAAGGACCCGTTTCCACTGAACCCGTCGTCATCAGCGCGGGCGAGGTGTTCGCCGGTCTCGGCCTGAACAGCACCGGCCGCATCGGCCCGGGCAAAGACGACAAGGACGTCCAGGTCTATTCCATCAACCAGGTCTTCGCCGCCGTGCTCTTTGACGCGGAGGGCAGGATCCTTTACGCCAAACTGGACCAGCTGGAAGTGGCCACCCCCAACTACGACGGCGAGGGCATGCCCCATTTCGCCGGCTTCCCGGGCCAGTTCCCCTACCTGTATGACAGCGACCACAACGAATCCGTCGACGGCGTGCTGGAGACCGACGACACGAAGTACCTGGAGGAGATTGCCGGCTGGCTGACCAAGCGCGGGCGCGGCGAGGGCTACAAGATGGGACTGGGCACCTGGGCCTCCCAGATGGACGCGTACGAAGCCCTCTTCGTCGGCCATACCGTGGAAGAACTGGAAGAGTGGTTCGCCAAGTACACCTCCGGCCGCAACGGCCGCCCGCTCAAGGACGGCAGCACCAATGAGGAAGACAAGGCGAAATACGACGCGCTGACCGCCGAAGATAAGGCGATGCTGGCCGACGTGACCACCGGCGCCACCATGTCCCTGAATGACAGCCACGGCAACATCCTGGGCGCGCTGAAGGACGCCTGGGAGGCCCGGGTTCCCGTCACCGCGGACGCCGCGTCCCTGGGCCTGGGGCTGGACTTCACCGGCCGCATCGGCCCGGGCAAGGACAATTCCGAGACACAGGTCTACTCCTTCAACGAAGTCTACGCCGTCACCCTCTTTGACGCGGAAGGCAGGATCGTGCAGGTCCTGATGGACCAGCTGGAAGTGGCCACCCCCAACTACGACGGCGAGGGCATGCCCCACTTCTCCGGCTTCCCCGGCCAGGGCGGCTACAACTATGACTTCAACCATGACGGAATTGTGGACGGCAGGCTGGTCACCAACAGCGACGGCTTCCAGAGCGAGATCGCTTCCTGGCTGACCAAGCGGGAGCGCGGCGAAGGCTACAAAATGGGCACCGGCACCTGGACCTCCCAGATCGAGGCCTACCAGGCCTTCTTCGCCGGCAAGACCGTGGACGAGCTGGACGCCTGGTATACCGCCTACACCTCCGACCGCAACGGACGCCCGCTCAAGGACGGCAGCACGAACGAACAGGACAAGGCCAAGTACGACGCGCTGAGCGCGCAAGACAAGGCGATGCTGGCCGACGTGACCAGCGCCGCCACCATGTCCCTCAACGACGGGCACGGCAACCTGCTCGCAGCCCTGCGCGACAGCCTGGAGAACCAGGCCATGGTCGAGATCAAGCTGGGCAAGTAAACACAAATACCAACCAGGAGGCCCGGGGCGCTATCCACGCTCCGGGCCTCTTTTTACCTGTACAGTTGGATCGCCCCGGCGTTTGCCGCGAGTTTATCGTTTCGAGTCCCAGATCAGGTCCGCGCCGATGTCCGAAAGCGTCCCGCAGGAGGTGCGCGCCATGGCGCCGGCCAGTTCCCCGGTCATGCGAAGGATCTCGTCCCTGACCCCGTCCGCGCCCTTCTCCTGCAGCGGGCCCATGATGACCCTCCCGGCGCAGGCCGCGTCGGCGCCCAGGGCCAGCGCCTTGAACACGTCGTATCCGCTGGAAATGCCGCAGTCCACAAAGATCTTCAGCCGGCCCTTGACGGCACGGGCGATGTCCGGCAGCACGCGCAGCGGCGGGACCGCCCAGGGCAGGATGCCGTGGTGATGGGAGACCAGGATGCCCTCCGCGCCCAGCTCCTGCGCTTTCAGCGCGTCACGGACGCTGAGCACGCCCTTGAAGATGAAGGGCAGGCGGGTTTCCCGGATGAAGCCGTGGAGCTCGTCCTCCGTCTTGCCCGACATCTCCTCCCCCAGCACGACGTCGTGCCTTCCCAGGCCGTCAAAGGCGTGGTCCATGTCCATGCCCACGGCCAGCGCGCCGTTCTCCTGCGCGTGGCGGAGCTTTTTGAGGATGCGCCCATTGTCCGCGTAGGGCTTGATGACCTTGACCACCCTGGCGCCGGTTGAGAGCATGGCTTCCAGTTCCCGCTCGTCCCCCATGCCCGCCCAGCACAGGGCCCCCGCCGCCGCGCAGCCGGCCGCCATCTCCGCCATGCCGCTGCCGCTTTTTCCCTTCAGATGTGACAGTGCGACGGTCATGACCGGTGTCGCGAAGGAAGCGCCGAAGAGTTCAAAGCCCGTGTGCGGCAGGGACGCGCCCAGGTGGCGCATCTCGATGAGCAGGGAATCCAAGTAGTCCCGGGTGATGCGGTTGGCATCCCCGGGGTTCACACTGTCCGGCATGGCGCTCTCCTCCAATTTCAGGGGGCTGTCTCCCCGGGCCCTACAGCCCCAGGGCGTTGTGCAGGTATTCCCGGGAGATCATCGCGGACTTGTAGTTGCACACCGGCCGGCTGTCCAGTTCCACGCACAGCACGCCGTCCCAGCCGCCTTCCTTCAGCACCCTGTGCACCCCGCGGAAGTCCACCGTGCCGATGCCCAGCTCGCAGAAGGCCTTCATCGGCTGCTCGGACTTCGCCAGCCCCGGGTCCACGTCCTTCAGGTGCACGTAGCCCAGCCGCGGCAGCCAGCGCTGAAAAGCTTCCACCGCGTCCATCCCGGCGATGGTGGTGTGCGCCGTGTCCAGGCACAGGCTCACCAGCTCAGGGTCCGTACTGTCCAGGAACAGCTGGATCTCGTCCTGCCTGTAAATGGCCGTCTGCGCGTGGGGGTGGAAGCAGGCCGTGACGCCGTTGTCCCGGCACAGCCGCCCAATACGGTCGCTGAGCTTCGCGTACCTGAGCACCCTGTCCCTGTCCAGCGGCCGGTCCAGCGGCGCGTCGTGCCACATCACGGCCTGCAGGTTCAGGTATCTGGCGCCGATGCCCTTCATGAAGCCGATGAACTTCAGCGCGTTCGCGAAATCCTTCTCCCCGTCGTCGGAATAGTGCTGGTAGAGGTTGGCCATCTTCAGGCCGTATGTGTCCAGCAGCGCCTTGACCCGCGCGGCGTCGCCGTCAAAATAGTCCATGATGAAGGCGAAGTTCTCCACCTCCTCATAGCCCAGGTCGGCCACCTCGCGCAGGAACTGCTCAAACTCCCAGGCGGGGTTGTCCTTGTGGTTCACCAGCCAGGTCCATCCGGTATACGCGGTCTTCATGTATTTCTCCTCCTGTGCGTCTGCGTATTTTTACCGCCCCAGTATATCGGCTTGGAGTCCCCGGCGCAACCTTCAAAGGACGATCGTTCAATCCTTGGGGGCCTCATACCACCGGGGGACAACAGCCTGAAAGCCGTTGTAATCCCGGTACGCCCGCGCACAGCGCCTGACCATGCCCTCCACCTCAAGGGGGCCGAAGGGCGCGGCCCAGAGGATGGAATACAGCGAGGAGACCGCGACGTGCACCGCCAGCCCTTCCCAGAACCACCGGGGCACGACGCCCGCGAAGTACCCGTCCACCTGCCCGCGGGCGAAGGGGACGCTGTTCTCGATGGTAAAGCTCTGCAGCTTGTAAAACTCCTCCACCGGGTCGCCGACGCCCCAGCGGTTGAAGTCGATGACGGCGATCCCGCCCCCGGGGGTATAGATCAGATTGCCCGGGTGGAAATCCCCGTGCTGGGTCACCGGGGCTTCCAGGTCCAGCCTGTCAACGTGATCCCGGACGAAGCGGACCATCTCCTCCCCGCAGGGAATGTGGAGCCCGGCCTCCTCAAAGCGCCGGGTCTTGTGCAGCGCCTTGCCCTTCATAGACCCTGCCGTCGGCGTTCCCTCCGGGGCAGGCGCCTGGTGGATGGACCGGAGGATCCTCCCTGCCTGAAGCCCCAGGCGGTACTGCTGCTCCCCGGGCATGCCGGGCAGGGCCTCCGCCAGGTCACCGCCTTCCACCCAGTCCAGGAGCATATAGCTGTACTCCCCGCCGGGTGCAGCCCCAAAGCCGCGCGGCCGCGGGACGGGCAGCCCTCGCTGGGACAGGCCGCGGACAAAATCGAATTCCCTGCGGTGGTTCTCCGCCTGCGCGCCGTCCCTGACGCGCAGCAGCAACTGTTCGCCGCCATCCAATACGAGGCGGAATTTGTGCTCCTTTGACCAGCCTTTCTCGACCCGTTCCAGGCTGATGAGGCCCGGCGGCAGGGGGATGCCGCGGTAGGCCGGGGGCAGGGCAAGGGAAGGGTCTGGCATGTCGCTCCTTTTGCGCAGGGGGTACGTCGGGGCCGAAAGGAATTGTTTCCCTTAATGTACCCGGACGGCTGGCGGAAAGCGCGGGTCAAACAAAAAAAGCGCCCCCGCGCGCCGGCGGGGGCAATGGATGCTAGTTCTGGGTGTTTAGCCGAAGAAGACGTCGTTGATGACAGCTTCCAGGTATTCCTGCCGGCCGGAACCGGGCAGCGGGGCGGCTCCCTTTTTGACCGCGGCCGCGGCCAGCTCTTCCAGGGTGGCTTTCCCGGAACGGATCTTTTTGCCCAGCTCGCTGTTATAGGAAGCGTAGCGGTCCCTTACAAATCCGTCGATGCGACCGTCTTGGATCAGCGCCGCCGCTTTGATGAGGCCCAGCGCGAAACTGTCCATGCCCAGGATGAAGCCCTGGAACATGTCCTCATGCGTGTAGGAGGGGCGGCGGTCCTTGGCGTCGAAGTTCAGCCCGCCCTTGAGACCGCCGGATCTGAGGATCTCAAGCATCGCCAGCGTCGTTTCGTAGACGTTGGAGGGGAACTGGTCGGTGTCCCAGCCCAGGAGCAGGTCGCCCTGGTTGGCGTCCACCGAGCCCAGCATGCCGTTGTCGGCCGCGACGCGCAGGTCGTGCTGGAAAGTGTGGCCGGCCAGCGTGGCGTGGTTGGCCTCGACGTTCAGTTTGACGTTACGGTCCAGCCCGTACTTGCGCAGGTAGGCGATCGCGGTCGCGGCGTCAAAGTCGTACTGGTGCTTCATCGGCTCCTT
>CAZJCB010000047.1:0-12832 GCA_964544245.1 uncultured Christensenella sp. | reverse complement strand
AGCTGTTCTTAACGATCAAGGGCAAGCTGATGGCTATTCTGAGATCACTTCCAAGTTCCTAATGAGCGAAAATTGCATCATCTATTCGCCCAATGAGAATGCGGCATCAATATATGATCGCGCATACGCACGCTTTTGCAGCATATATCCTGCAGTTAAGAGACTTCGCACCGTATAGTAATACGAGACGGTAATGCTGATGTCAGGCTGTTGATGTCATATCTTGAAGAGTGAGTTTTATACACAATATAAAGCTCACTTTTTTAGAATGCTCTTAAAGTACCCAATTCTTTGCTGTAAAGTCACCATGCCGCTCATTATTCCTTTACAACAAGTATTCTTTGATTTTATAAATCGCCTGACAATAAAGGGAAAAAGCGTTAAGCCAATCGAGGGCAGGGCTTTCACCCCTCGTCCAAGCTGCTGACGAGTAAAGTTCCGGACAGTAGAGAACGCCGATAATATAGCGAGAAAACGTAAGTTGCCAGTCTCCCGACTAATTCTCTGCACGGACAGCAGACCTAAGCGAAGGACGCGGACGAAGCCTTCGTGCGGGCATGGAACCTGCTTGTTGTAAGTCGACAGCTTCCGTGAAATGACCAATGAGAACGAGGAACTGCTGGCAAAGAACCGAACGAGGAGATGGCTAGGGCGGAGGTCACAGGCGCAGAAGACTCAGACTTGGGACATGATTCAGCGGAAATGTGAAGAGAGACTCCAGCAAACCTGAGTGTTTTTCATTTATACTTGAATGCCGGGATAAAACTATTCATCGATAGTCAGTATAAAGATGACGGTAAATCGTAATTATTTCGGTATTTGGTACTTGCTGGGAGAAATTTGCCCGGTATAATGTAATTGACTGAAATGCAAGTATTTCGCCCTATCTGAAACCCAACTCCTGATAGTCCAAAAAAGGAAGTGATGGAATGGAAAAAACAAACACCAGCCAGTTGCTCAGGAGGGAAGCCCTCCGGGAGTTCAACCGGCAGATTCCTACGCATATGTTCGTATGGATTGGCCTGCTGTTTCTGATTCTGTTCTCGATTATCCCAATGGTCGGGGTTGTTATCGCGTTTAAGGACTACGGCATCAAGACCGGATTCGCTGGCATGTTCACGGCGCCGAACGTGGGGCTAAAGAACTTCATGGACTTTCTCCAGCACAGAAAGTTCGGGATTCTTGTGAGGAACACTGCGCTGATCAGCGTCCTGAAGCTGATATTTTCATTTCCGTTGCCAATTATCTTCGCCATCATGATCACGGAGATGAGGGGCACCCGCTACAAGCGGTTGGTGCAGACAGCCAGTTACCTGCCGCATTTCATTTCCTGGACCATCGTGGCCGGTATGATTCATGCTTTTTTCTCCACGTCAACCGGGATGCTCAACGAGCTACTAATGGCCTGGGGCTTGATCAGCCAGCCGATTCCGTTGCTGACAGATCCGGACCTGTACTATGGGATGGCGGTGATTTCCGATATTTGGAAAGAAATGGGATGGAGCGCCATCATCTACCTTGCAGCCATTTCAGGGATAGATCCTGCCCTTTATGAAAGCGCGCAAATCGACGGCGCGAGCCGCATGAAGAGGATTTGGCATATTACGCTCCCTGGCATCCTCGGCACAGTCTCAGTGCTGCTCATCCTGGCAATTGGAAACCTCTTTTCTGCGAACTTCGACCAGGCGATGTTACTGGGGAACAACCTGAACATCACGCGAAGCGAGATCATCGAAGTGTTTGTCTACAAGAGTGGGTTAAGCCAGGGACGGTACTCGTTCGCAACCGCAGCCGGCCTGATTCAATCCATTATCTCTTTCTTGCTGGTGATCTCCGCTAACAGCATTTCCCGCAAGCTCTCAGGGGCTTCGCTGTTCTGAGGAAAGGGCATAGACATGACAATGAAAAGCTATAAAATCCGCCGCACGCTGGAAGACAAGGTCATCGATGGGATCACACTCGTCTTTGTGACCCTGGTCATGCTCGTCACGGTCTACCCTTTCTACTACATTATCATCATGTCGCTCAATGACGGACTGGACGCGCTGCGTGGCGGTATTTACCTCTGGCCGCGTCAGTTCACGCTGAGCAACTATGTGCAGTTCCTCTCTGACCCAAAATGGATCAGCGCGATCGGTATCACTGTAGCAAAGACATTCTTTGGAACATTGCTCACCATCCTGTTTACATGCCTGGTTGCCTACGGACTGTCCGCGGAAAACCTGAAATTCAAAAAGACTTACGGCATTATCCTGTTGTTTTGCATGTATTTCAGCGGCGGATTGATTCCCTATTACCTGGTGTTGAAAGCTTATGGAATGCTCAACAAGTTCACCGTCTACATCATCCCGACGATGTTTTCCACCTACTACTGCATCCTCGCCATCAGTTTTTTCCGTGAAATCCCCAAGGAGCTCAAGGAATCGGCACGGCTGGACGGCGCGGGTGAGCTGTCGATTTTCGTGAAGATTATCCTTCCCTTGTCAAAAGCGTTACTTGCCACCTTGGGCTTGTTCGCGGCAGTGGCGCAGTGGAACTCCTGGTCTGACACCGCCTTCTTCGCGCCGGGCAACAAAGACCTCAGAACCCTTGCTTACCTGATGCGTGAGATTATCATTCAGAATCAGGTGGACACCACGTCGCGCCAGGCTATGATGCAGGCGGCCCGATACAGCACCGTGACTGCCGCCTCCGTGCAGATGGCCGCTATGATTATCGCGGTTTTGCCGATTATGTGCGTCTACCCCTTCCTGCAGAAGTACTTTGTCAAAGGCATCATGCTGGGGGCCGTCAAAGGCTGAGCCAGGCATCCCTGTTTTCCCGGGCTGTTGTCAGCCCATTGAATAAAGGAGGAAACCAGACATGAAACGGCTATTCACACTGATCCTGCTCGCGTCCATGCTGCTCACGGCTCTCTCCGCCCCGGCGGAAGAGGTCAACCTGCTGGATCCGAAAGATCCGCATACTTTCGACTTCTTTGTCGACTGGACCTGGATGGACTTTGATACGTTCGAAGGCGGCATCGTCCAAGACTGGATGCGCGAACAGACCGGCATCACCCTGAACATGATGAAGGCAAGCGACAGCGAGCAGCTCAACCTGCTCATCGCGTCGGGTGATTTACCCGACCTTATTGCCTGCTCTTCCACCGCGAAGGTAACCACCCTTTCTGATCCGGACCTCACCTGGCCGCTTCAGGAGCTGATTGACAAGTATATTCCCCAGTGGCAGGTTCCGGAAGTAGAGAAGAAGCTCAACGCCTATTTCTCCCAGGACGGCCAGTACTACATGCTCAAGAATGAGTTCAACACAGCCGAGGAAGTAAAGGCCGCGACGAACCTGGGCACGAACTTCGGGCAGTTCCATATGCGCCAGGATATCTACGAAGCCCTTGGCTCCCCTAAACTCGAGACTAAAGACGACTTCTTCGCGCTGATGGCGCTTGTCCGGGAAAAATATCCGGACATGCAGCCGATTGTTTTCAACCCGCGCGAGTACAGCGCCTTCGGTTCCCTGGTGGGCTACGATACAGTCCGTCCAATGGATGAGAACGGCAACCTAGTGCTTTACATGTCCGACCCGAAGTACCGCGAGATGCTCAAGGCTATCAATGAGCTGTACCGCATGGGCTATATTTCTCAGGAAAACTTCGCCTATAATGATGAAGAACAGGCGTTCCAAAACTTCTATGCCGGCAATGTGTTCATGGTCACCTACTTTGCCGGGAATGACGAGCAGCGTTTTACCGCAAAGGTTTCAGCAGCCGTGCCAGGAGCAAAAGTCGTTCAGGTTCCGCTGCTGGAGAAATGGGCCTACACTATTCCCATCTCCGGCTGGGCAGCGTTGTTCATTACCAAGGACTGTGATGACCCCGAGCGTGCCATCAAGCTGCTATACTGGGCCAAACAGAAGGATAACTCCATCTCCCTGACCTACGGTGTAAAGGGGATTGACTGGGATTATGATGCTGAGGGCAACGTCTCGATCCTGGAGAGAAGGCAGAAAGCGGTTGAGGCTGGCACGGCCGCCCTGGACTACCGCGAGATGGCGTTCCCCCTGTCCGCGGATGATTACGTTACTATTTATAACGGCTTCTACGCCGCCGCTACGCCTGAGACCCGCGCAATCTTCGACGAGGTTGTCAAACGCGCGAACATCTCCAACGCCATCAGCCTGAGCTATCCCAAGGCTGGGACAGACATCGAGTTTGTGTACAACGATCTGATGAGCCTGGGTGAGGAGTATTTCCCCCGAATCTGTATGGCGGCCAGCGAGGAAGAGTTCGCTGCCCTGTACGACGAACTGCTCCAGGTTGCTATGGAGAACGGACTGGCTGATGTGAACGCTTATCTGACCCAGACCTATGCGGATGTGAAGGTGCTTTTAGGCGCGGAATAAACAAACTGCTCCTCCGTCCCCCATAGCGGGGGAGAAGAACAACCCCAACGACAGGGGGCAGGCAACCCCTGCCTCCTGCTTCTTTGCAAGCAGACCAGCAGCCTCGAAAAAGGAGCGCTCCATGGAAGAAAGCTATGACCTTTCGCGAGTTAACCCGTTTGTACGCGATGTCGGGTTTCAAGGTTTGGACAGCTGGCGCCTCTTGCAGCGCAGAATCTATGACCATGAGCTGATGTATTGCTTATCAGGCATGGCTACTCTGAGTATCCATGGCAGTACCTATTCACTCACACGTGGAGACCTAGCAGTCATCACACCGGATACGCCCCATACCTTCTGGACGGATGAGGAACATTCAGGCGAGATTATCTGGGTTCATTTTGACATGGAACCCATGGCAGACTCGGACTGGCTCTTTACCCTGTACAATACGCCGGAACGCTATGCGAAGCTTTTTTCCACCCGGTTGCAGCATCCCGAGCACATCCGGCCGCAGGCAGTGATTGGAAAGAACTTCCGGCTTCCAGACCTGATCCATATCGACAACGTCGATGAGGCCGAACGCATCTTCCGTTCTCTGTATAAGGCTTACATGCGCAAAGACCCGATGTTTTCTCTGACATCCAGGATTCAAATGCTGAGTCTTCTCGCGCTTGTATATGTGCAATTCAGCGGAACCAGCACGACCATAGGCGATGAAAATACGCGCATAATCGACAAGGTCAAGCGTTATCTCAACATCAATTATGCCAGGAAACTGAGCATGGAAGCCGTCGCGGCATCAGTGCATCTCAGCCCGGACTACTGCGGACGGTTGTTTCGAAAATTGACCGGCCAGACCGTCATGGAATACCTCACCGAATTGCGTGTCAACCGCGCCAAACACCTACTGCTGGATGAGGATCTGACCATCTCGCAGGTTGCGGAATTGACAGGAATGAAAAGGGCGAGCTACTTCAATATGGTGATCAAGAAGCATACGGGAATGACACCGCTGCAACTGCGGCGCTTCATGCTGTCCATTATCGATGATAATAACTGAGAAGAGGAGAAATGCACCTTGTTTTCACTTGCACAACAGCCTTTTTGCGATCATCGGGCCTTGCATGCAAACCGCTTGCCGCCCAGAACGTTCTTTCTGCCTTTTGAGGATGAGCAGGCGGCTTGGTCAGGCACCTCAAGCCGGGTGGAGAATCTTTCTGGTGAATGGCGTTTCAGGTTTTTTGACTATGCCCTGGACGTGACGCCGGAGGTTGTCAGTGAAGATCCTTCCGAAGTAAACGGCTATCAGCTCATCCGGGTTCCCTGCTCGTGGCAGTTCGCTGGCTATGGGGAGTTCCTCTATACCGATGAAGCCTATCCATTTACATTAGACCCGCCCTTTGTACCTGCGCATAACCCGACAGGCGTGTATAAGCGGAGCATCCATTGGGATGGCCGGGATGTTCTAACGCTTCGGCTCGACGGTGTTGAAAGCTTCTGCGCCGTATATCTCAATGGAAGCAGGATCGGCTTCACCAAAGGCAGCCGCCTGCCCGCCGAGTTTGACCTGACAGCATTCCTGAAAGAAGGAAGCAACTCCCTGTGCCTCGTGGTTCACCAGTACTGTGACGGGAGTTATCTCGAAGACCAGGATCAGTGGTGGCTGGGGGGCGTCATCCGGGACGTGCTGCTAATCAGGAGGCCTCAAGTCCGCATCGAGAATGTAATTTTAGACGTGGATTACGATGCCCGGACAGGCGAAGGGCTGCTCAGGATCAGAACCAGCGTCTCTGGCCACGGCACCCTTTGCTTCAGGCTCTCAGACGCTGAAGGAGTCACGGTCCTGGAGGGTGTGGCGGAACCGGACACAAGGCTCGTCCTGCCGGGTATCAGGGCATGGAACGCGGAACAGCCCATTTTGTATACCCTAATGCTCAGCGTTCTGTCCGGCGGCGCTGTCCAGGAATGTGTCCGCCAGGAGATAGGGTTCCGCCGCGTGGAGATCAGGGACGGGGTGCTGCTGGTCAATGGGCAGCGGATTATGATGCGGGGCGTGAACCGCCATGAGTTTTCTCCTGTGGGAGGCCGAGCTGTGACCTTCCAGAGCACAAAGGATGACCTGGAGATGATGAAACGATACCACATCAATGCTGTCCGCACTGCCCATTATCCGGACAGCCCCTATTTCTATGACCTGTGCGACTATCTGGGGCTGTACGTGATTGATGAGTGCGATCTGGAAACCCACGGCTTTGAGATTGAGAAGATTCCGCGGCGTTTGGCGGATGATTCCGAATGGCTTCCCGCCTATTTGGACCGGGCAGAAAGGACCGTCCAACGGGATCGCAACCACGCCTGCGTCATCATGTGGTCCCTTGGAAACGAGTCTTTTTTTGGTTCAAATTTTCATGCGATGTACGACTGGATTCACAGGGAGGACCCTTCTAGGCCAGTGCATTACGAAGGCGAGCCGCTGGACGGGGGAAGGATGGATGTAACCAGCAGCATGTATTCCCCAGTCAGCCTGCTGCGGGAAATCGACGCGATGCAAGCCGGCAAGCCTCACATTCTGTGCGAGTTCGGGCATGCAATGGGAAATGGGCCTGGCAGCCTGATGGAATACACGGACATGATGGAAGCATCCCGGCGCATACAGGGCTATTTCGTTTGGGAATGGCGTGACCACGGCGTGCGCACTGTTGGCCTGGACGGTAAGGTAACCTACCGCTACGGCGGTGAATTCGGCGAGAAAGACACCAGCGGTAATTTCTGTATGGATGGACTCCTCCTGTCCGATTCCACCCCTACCCCCGGCTTTTTTGCCTATGCCAAGGCAATCGAGCCCTTGCGCGTCACCGGATTTGGTGATGAGGCGTGGACACTTAGAAACCGCTTTGACTTCCGCGATACCTCATCCTGCCAGGGGGACTGGATTCTTCGGCGCAACGGAAACCCAGTTCTGCGGGAGAGGAGAGACCTGCAGGTTATCCACCCGCGATCTGAAGCGATCGTGCCTATTCCTGAAGAGGTTCTCAACCATGACATGGATAATGCTCACTGGACGCTCAGCCTCACCTGTACTGACGGGAACAGCGTACTTGGCCAGGCACATAAAGTTTTAAAGACGTATCAACCTGTGTACTGTTCCCTGCCGCCCAAGCCTTCCTGCATGGAAACCGAGGCAGGGTATCTCATCCATGGTGTACGCTTTCAATTGATGCTGTCCAAGTCTGACGGCCGCATCAGGGATTTTTCCTATGATGGGAAAACCATTATGCCGGAAGGCCCGGCACCGGATTTTTTCAGGGCATATACTGACAACGACAGGAACCTGCGGGAAGAGTGGCAACGGCTGAGTATCCACAACATGCGTATGACAGCAAAAACCATCAGCGTGGAGGAGATGCCGGACAGGCTCCTGATCCACGTGGAGGGCTTTCACGGAGCCATTGCGCGCAATTGGGGCGCGTCGGTGACAATCGCCTATGAAGTTTTTGGCAACGGGAACATACACTATAGTATCAAAGGCTCCTTCCGGGGCAGTTTCGGAACTCACCCCAGTCAGGAACTGCCCCGAATCGGTACGACATCGCGCGTAGAAGGGACATTTGCGCAGGCTGTCTACCTTGGGTATGGGCCTGGTGAAAGTTATTGCGACAGCCTGCAGCAAGCGGAGCTTGATGTTCATGCCTCCCTCACGGAGGAGATGAATTTCCCTTACGAGAGGCCTCAGGAGCATGGAAACAGGACCGGATGCAGCTTTCTGTCGCTCTCAGATGCGGAGGGCGCCGGGGTTCTGTTCGCTTCTTCAGCGCCCAGGGATATGAGCTGCAAATCCTGGGAGGATTATGATCTGCTGATGGCGACGCACGCCGCTAACTTGGTAAAGAGGGACAGGCTCATCGTTCATGTTGACCTGATTAACGCAGGGCTGGGAAGCGCCAGCTGCGGACCGGGGCGCCTACGGCAGTATGCCGCCAAAGCTGTTCCCTTCCATTATTCGTTTGCAATCGCACCCTTCTCGGGTGGCAAGGCTGTGGAAAACGGCTTCCTGGCACTGGACTTTTTGCGGACCATCACAAATGAGGAGGACAATGCTTGATGCTGCGTGAATGCTTCCATGATGACATCGCGAAGTTTCTTTCGCAAGATGAATGGCTGGTCGCAGAACATACCTATGATCCGGCTGCCAACCCGGACAACGAAGCCCGCTTCGGTCTGGTAAACGGCAGGATGGGAAATCGCGCCAGCCATGAGGAGGGTGATGCCCGTACAACCTTGCCGGCCAACTATGTGCATGGCCTGTTCGACCGCTCGGAGGCCTTCATGCGCGAGTTGTGCAATACGCCAAACTGGAATCTGCTGAAGCTAAATGTTCTTGGCTGCCCCATCGGGCCGGAATCCGGAGAATTGTCCGGCTACCTGCGTGTTCTTGACCTAAAAAACGGTATCCTGGCTAAACGCTATGAAATGACTGACCGGGAAGGCCGGCGCACCCGAGTGGAGAGCCTGAAATGCTTAAGCCGCGCACAGCCGCGATGCGCCATGCTCATCCAGATGATTACCCCGCTGAACTACAATGCCCCATTGTATATTGAAAATCAGATTAACGCCTCCGTCAACAACTTTGACGACATGCCTCGCTTCCGGGTCAGGCACCTGGAAACTGTGAAGGTGTCTCCCCTTGGGATCGACGGTTGCTATGTGGAAAGCCGGACGAGGGATTTTGGCATGCCGGTGGGCACTGGTGCCAGGGTCAGGATGTACCTTGACGGAAAGCCGGTTGCTCCAGCTCATCCGCATTTCCGGGCTTTCGGCGAAGTCGGCTGCGAGTTTCTGGACATAAAGCTGGGTCAGGGAGAAACGCTTCGGCTGGAAAAATTTGCAGCCGTCACCACGGGGCGGGATTGCCATGGTGTCGAAGCTCAAGTCCGCAAAGAGCTTGAGCAGCTGATGAACCTTGGCGCCGATGAGGCGCTCGCGATGCATTGCCGGAACCTTCACCAGCTTTGGGATCGCGCAGACCTGGTGATACAGGGTGATAACAAGCTACAGAAAGCCATGCGCTTCAACCTCTACCACCTGATGAATACACCAGACCCCTCAGATGACACGGTCAGCGTCGGCGCGAAGCTGCTGCACGGTGAAGAGTACGGTGGCCACGCCTACTGGGACACCGAGCTGTTTGTGATGCCGTTCTTCTGCTTTGTATTTCCAAACATCGCACGTAATCTGGCAGGCTACCGCGGCCACCTGCTGGCGCAAGCCCGCCGGAATGCCGCTGCGCTGGGCTGGCTAGGCGCAAAATATCCCTGGGAATCCGCGGATACCGGCGAAGAGGAATGCCCTGCTTGGACGATTGGCTACGACGGCGACTTGTCACGCTGCCTGATTGCTGACTATGAGCATCATGTGACCTCGGCTGTTGCGTACGGACTGAACCGCTACACCGAGATTACGGGTGATGTGACGTTCATGCAGGAGACAGGCCTGGAGATTCTCTTGGAAACTGCTCGATTTTGGGCATCCAGGATGACTTGGAATGATGAGAAGAAGCATTATGAGATCCTCCAGGTCACAGGCCCGGACGAGTGGCATGAGCCGGTGGACAACAATGCCTATACCAATCATCTGGCGCGCTGGAACATCCTGCAGGCCGTCCGCCTGCTGAACATCTGCCGGGTGGAAAACCCGGAACTTTATTGTCGGCTCAAAATGAAAACGGAGCTGGATGAGAACGAGCTAGAGTATTGGCAGTCCCGGGCAGAAGGGCTCTTTTTGCAGGCCAGGGAAGGCTTGATTGAGCAGTTTGACGGTTATTTCTCTCTGGACGAGGCGGTCGTCACCCGGTGGGATGAGAACAATATGCCCATCATGCCGGATAACCCCAAGGATTTGCCGGTTGGGCAGCGGAAGATTCTCAAGCAGGCCGATGTCGTCATGCTGATGTTCCTGTTGCCGGAGCAGTTCAGCCTGGAAACCCAGCGCGAGAATTATCTCTATTATGAACAGCGCACCCGGCACGGCTCCTCCCTGTCACCCAGTATCCACTGCATCATGGGGCTTAGGGTGGGGGATACACGGCGCGCTTACCAATATCTTGAGCGATCCGCCTATGTGGATTTGGACAATAACCAGCGCAACCTCAGAGAGGGCATCCACGCAGCGTCCGCAGGGGGCACCTGGCAATGCGTCACACTTGGTTACTGCGGCATGGAAGTTACAGCGGCAGGGGATCTGCGTTTCAACCCAAGGCTCCCGGATCACTGGAGCAGTGTCAGCTTCAGCATTGTCTATAAGGGAGATATGCAGAGAATCCGCGTTGAAAACGGCGATGTGGATATCATCAGCGCGAATCGTCCCGTCTCCTATCTTGTTTCCGGGCGCGAGAAGACTTCTCGGGTCGATAAGATATGAGCCGTCAGACCAAGGCATTTCTTTTCCTGGTAATCGTCGCGTTCATATGGGGCAGCGGCTTTATCGCGACGGAGTTCGCCATCCTCTCACATATGCCAACCGAAGGAATCATGGCGCTGCGCTTCACGTCCGCAGCGCTGGTTCTGGGGGTTCTCAACCGAAGAAAACTGCGGTCTGGCAACGCATCCGCGGCCCGTAGGGGCATCGTGGCAGGCTTCATCCTGTTTGCCGCTTTCTATGCGCAGACAATCGGTCAGGGCATGACCACCGTCTCACACACGGCTTTTCTGACAGCGACCAACGTCATCATGATACCCTTCTTCCTCTGGTTTCTTGAAAGACGCAGACCTTCGGCGCGTATAGCTTTACTGAGTGCTGCTGTCCTAGTTGGCGTTGGACTTATGAGTCTAAAATTTGAGGATGGTTTTTCAGTCTCGCCCGGGGATGCTATCGTTCTCCTGTGCGCCGCATTGTTTGCTCTGCACATCATTTATGTCGGCAAATACTGTTTCAAGGACGACCCTACTGTCATTGCTTTCTGGCAGCTCTTCGCCGCCGCCGCCGCATCTCTCCTCATGATGCTCCTGATGGGAAAAACACCAACTCTTGACCAGCTGGCAGCAGGCTTTCTTCCCACACTGTACTTGGGGCTGTTCTCGACCTGTTTATGTTATTTCCTGCAAACGCACGCGCAGCAGGATGTGCCGCCTGCGCAAGCTGGCATCGCGCTCTCGCTAGAGGGGGTTTTTGGGACAATGTTTTCTATCCTGCTCGGCCTGGAAACCCTTCGTCTCAACGTCTTGCTGGGCGGCCTTCTGATTACCGCATCCGTAATCGGCACGCAATTGGGTGAAAAGAAAGCAGGGGAAAGGCGATAAAGCCACTGGGTAAAACAGTTTTGTTCGCTGCTGCCAGCTGCATTATGTTTAGGGAGGCTGTTTGATATATCTGACATGGAGTATCCTGAAGGAACAATTAGGCGGTTCAGTGGTCTCACTCTGTCATATCCAGGATAATCCAAACTGCCAAATATATTTGTCAAATGAGTGCAAAAGCCTGGGTAATGGCTTCAGATAAATTTGAAAGGAGCACCTATATGAGTCTGAAGGGAATCATCTTTGATCTGGACGGTGTGATCTGTTCTACTGATAATTTTCATTATCTGGCTTGGAAAGCCTTGGCAGACCGGCTTGATATACCATTTGACCGTGATTGCAACAACCTGCTGCGTGGCGTAAGCCGCATAGCCAGTCTTGAAATCATTCTGGAAAGGAGCAACAAGTTCTATACGCAGGAAGAGAAAGAGGCTTTTGCCAATGAAAAGAACAATCTGTACCTCGAATATCTCAAGGAGATGTCTCCGGCGGATCTGACAGACGAGGTCATTGATACATTGAATACGCTACGCACAAAAAAACTTAAGCTTGCGATCGGATCCAGCAGTAAAAATGCCCCTTTCATTCTTGAGAGGCTTGGCCTCGGCTCATGCTTTGATGCAGTGGCGGATGGCAACTGTATCACCCGCTCCAAGCCAGATCCAGAAGTCTTCCTAATGGCAGCGGAGATGATGGGCCTAGCTCCTGCAGATTGTATTGTTGTGGAAGATGCCCATGCAGGCGTGGAGGCCGGCGTTGCAGGAGGCTTCAAAGTTGCAGTAATTGGTGACGCAGTAGATGATGAACGCGCTGCATTTCGCTTGCACACGTTTAGCGATCTATTGAAGACAGTTAATCTTTGTTGATAAGGAAAAACGAAGGTGTGTGGTTAGTAAAGAAAGCAAAAGAAGGAGCATAAACTTCTACCCATTGGATGGTGGTGATCGCTTCATAGAGACACGCTGAGAAGTGACCCTAGTGCCAATCATGGTTTGCGGTAAGGTAGAATAGTGGTGTTGATATAATACACTGTTCTTTATGGTAACCATTTTCAATGGTTGCATTGTTGCAACCTCCTAATCGTAAAATGCAACCCCCTGGCGAATTCCGTGCGTTTGTATCAAATTTCAAGTCCAGATACACACAGGGACTCAAGAAAT
>CAZJCB010000046.1:0-12938 GCA_964544245.1 uncultured Christensenella sp. | reverse complement strand
TGAGGAACCCTCCTGCTGACAGAATGCTTTCTATCAAAAGGAGGGTACGGGAGTGGTGCCGGTGGTCGGACTTGAACCGACATGCTTTTGAGGGCGGCAGATTTTGAGTCTGCTGTGTCTGCCATTCCACCACACCGGCAAGGGGTACGGGCAGTATTATAGGGTGATGAAGCGCGGCTTGTCAATTCGTCGGCGTGAAATTTATCCGATAAAACCAAGGGTTTTCAGACCTTATTGCCTCCGATTCCCGAGAACGCGACGGGCGCCAGGGCCAGGTACAGGTCCTTGAATTTCCGGCTGGCGGACGCGTAGACCTCCCTGTGTTCCGGGTTTGGTTCTATGATTTCCTTCAGGGGGTTGAACCCGGTTGCCTTGTCCAGACTCCCGTACACGCCTGCGGCGACTCCGGCGCACAACGCGGCGCCGGCGCTGGTGGCGTATTCGAGCATAACTGGCACCTGCAGCGGGCGCTGCCAGACGTCCGCCAGGATCTGCAGCCAGGCCCGGTTCCGGGCGCCGCCGCCGATGACGGACAGGGTTTCGACGTGCACGCCCTCAGCCAGGCTGCCCAGCACCAGGCCCAGGTTCATCCCCACGCCCTCCAGTACCGCCCTGAACAGGTCCGCGCGGCCGTGGCGCGCGGTGAGGCCGATAAAGCAGCCGCTGGCGTCCGGGTTCCACCAGGGGCTGCGCTCACCCAGCAGGTAAGGCAGGAAAATGAGCCCTCCGCTGCCGGCAGGAACGCCCCTGAGGATGCTGTCCAGTTCTGAAAACACTCCGCCGGGTTCCCGGTCCGCATACAGCGTGTCCACCGCCCACTTCAACGCCATGCCAGCCGCCTGCACCGAGCCCAGAGGCATGAACCGCCGCCCATCCAGGTAGGCCAGGTTGAAGCTGCGCATCTCCGGGTCAAAGCAGGGGACGTCGCTCAGCGCGGCGATCCAGGCGGAGGTCCCCAACGCGCAGTAGGCCTGCCCCGCACGGCTGACGCCTGCCCCTGCCGTCGCGCAGGGGCCGTCGCCGCCGCCCGCCACCACCATGGTGCCGGGTAGTAAACCGCATGCACGGGCCGCCTTGGGGGTGACCTTCCCGACAACTGCCGTGGAGGGGAGCAGGTCCGGCATCCTGTCCATCTGGATGCCCGCCAGGCGCAGCATCTCCTCTGACCAGGCCATCCGGCCCATGTCCAGGCAGCCCAGGTGCGAGGCGTCCGAATAATCGCTGGACATCCTGCCCGTCAGCTGAAAGGCGAGGAAGTCCTTGGGCTGAAGGAAACAGGCGGTCCTGAGGTAAAGTTCCGGCTCATACTCCCTGAACCAGGCCATCTTGGCGACTGCGTGCGAGGCGCTCAGCCGCTGCCCGGTAAGGCGGTAGATGTGCTCCAGCCCCAGCGCCCGGATGATCCTGTCCGCCTGGGCGCCCGCGCGCTGGTCAGCCCAGATCATCGCCTTGCGCAGCGGGACGCCCCGAGCGTCCACCGGCAGGCAGCTGTTCATCTGCGCGCTGAAAGAGACCGCCAGAATGTCGCCGGGTGCCGCATTGGAAAGGGCGAGCAGTTCCCCGGTCGCCTGGCAGAAGGCAGACCACCAGGCGGCGGGGTCCTGCTCGGCAGCCTTGTCAAAGGGGTACTCGACGGGGTAGGAAGCAGTGGTCTCCGCGACGACCTTGCCGTCTGTCGTAAACAGCACGGCCTTGTCGCCGCTGGTGCCCAGGTCATGGGCGAGAAGGTAGCGCATGTGCTCTCCTGCGGGCTTTTGATGATGAACAGGGAAACGGCAGGCCCTAAGGCCGGTTGATTCTGAAAGGGTCGTAGGGCATGCTCGGCGGGGGAGGGCCGGGCTTCCGCTTCCTCCTGCCTATGCCGCGCCGGAGGGTGAACACGGAGCAGAGGGCGCTACCAAGGCCGATGAGGATGAAGGGCAGCAGCTTGAGTTTCTGAAGCAGGTTGACGCTGGCCAGCGGCGTCCTCCCCAGGGTGTACAGCCCGAAGAGCACCGCCAGTGGAACAGCCAGGAAGAGCGCCACAGGCCGGTTTCGCAGGAGCAGCGCGTACAGGCCCAGCAGGACGCAGCACAGGAGGAACAGCAGCGTGACAAACTCCGGCCCGCTGTTCTTCATCATGGTGGAAATGGCTTTGCTGATGGGGTATTCCGCGTCGGCGGATATCTCAAAAATGGTCACAATCAGGCCATACATCGCGTTGAACATGACGATGAACTCGTACAGGGCCCAGCCCATCAGGGAGAGGGCGCCCCAGAACACCATGCGGCGCCCGGCGTTTTCCAGCAGTTTCAACAACCAGCCTCCTGGATCTTCTGCAAGGAGTGTATGCAAACCCCTGCCGCCTGTCAATCGCGCCCGGTTCCTTGACGCGGTTTTGGACGGATGTTACAGTGAATCCACTTGGAAAAAGGGGAGGAGGTGGGGGCAATCACCAGGAGATGCCTGCCTTTCCTGCTCGCTTTTTATATCCTCCTGCCCTCCTCTCCCGCGACATCGCAGGCACCTGCGTCCGCGCCCGTCCTTCGGGCGCTGCTCATCTCCTGTGACAACTTTCTTACCCAGCCGGATACGGCGCCCTCGTCCTACAACAACGTCATCGCGCTGCGCCGGGCGCTGCTGGGGGACGCCAGGGGATACCGGCGCGTCAGGGTCAGCATGGACAAGGCGCTGGACGCAGACGGGTTCCGCGCCCTGGCGGATGACGCCTTTTTGGGCGCCGCGGAGGGGGACGTCAGCCTGGTCTACATCAGCACCCACGGGCTGAAAGGCGGGGAGGACGGGAATGAGTTCCTGGCGCTCATGAGCGACGGGAAACGGGAGGCGCGCCTGTCCGCCGGGGATATTCACCAGGGGCTGGAGGACGTACCGGGGGAGAAAGTGCTCATCCTGGACGCCTGTTTCAGCGGCGCGGCCATCAACAAGGGCATGGAAGCGCCGCTCACTTCCTCCCTGTTCACGGGCCCGGATTTCAAGGTGCTGACGAGCGCCGGGGGCATGGAACCCAGTTTCCTGTGGACAGACGGGGCGGGGACGGTCCGCGGGGGAAGCTATTTCGCCCAGGCGCTGGTGGACGGGCTGGGCGGGACGGGGCGCTTCGCGGCGGACGCGAACCGTGACGGGCGGGTCACCCTGGGCGAGCTGCACGCCCACCAGCTGATCGCCTACGGCGCGTCGACGCCTTACGCCTATCCGGAGAACGACCCTTTCACCGTGCTGGAGTACGAACCCGGGAAGCCGCCCGGTGCGGTGCGGCCGGTGAGCGGGCTGAGCCTGGAATCCCGCGTCATCCGGCAGGAGGGGGATACGCTGGACTTTTCCTACACCCTGCACCACCCTTCCCGCCTGGCCTACCAGCTGGTGTATGAGCAGGGGGGCGGCTGGCGCTTCCAGGCGCCGCAGAGCATCCCGGAGGAGGGCGTCCTGCGCCCAGGGCGCAAACAGGCCTCCCTCAGGCTGCAGCCCGGGCTGGCCGGGCTGTCCGGGTACCTGCTGCTGCTGGTCATCACCGTGAACGAGGACCGCGCTGCTCCGCAAGCCTGCGTCCTGCTGAGCGTCCAGACCGGGGATGAGGATCCCCAGCTGCGCCTGGACAGCGCGCCGCGCTTCAACCCTTCCATCGGGGAGGAAGCTGCCTTTCTCCTGCGGCACAAGGGCGGGGTGGAGATTACCGCCCGGGTGCTGGACAGGGGGGGCAGGCCTGTCGCCGCCCTGCTGCACGAGGCGCTCAGCCGCCCGCTGCACCTGCAGGAGGAGGGCACGGCCATCTACTGGAACGGACAGGCTGGCACGGGGGAGATGGCGCAGCCCGGCCTGTACAGGCTGGAGGTAACCGCCCGGGCGGGAAGCGTCATTTCTTCTGTGACAAGCGGCTTTTGTGAACTGAAGGCGCCGGATTGAACGGAGGGAAGCCGCTAAAACTCGATGCCCGCGCGCGCTGGCTGACCTTGGGAAAAAGGGTGCTTGACGGCTTCGATTTTGCTGATGTAATCGGCCCGTTCCTGCAGTTTTTCCGGCGCGTAGCGGCCGGTGACCACCGCGTCGCCGTAGAGGAGCGCCGTGTCGATGAGCCTGTCCGCCTGCTCTTCACTGACCAGCCGCGTGGCCATCGCCACGCACAGTTCGTCCAGCACGGTCAGCGCCGGGCGCATCTCATGCAGGAGGGTGACCAGTTTTTCGGCCGCCTCCCCGTGCGCCAGGCGCGCCTCTTCCATCTGCGGCGGGGTCATGCGCCAGACGAAGCCCTTCATCCGCGCCCCCTCAAAGATGCGCGCCTGCTCAAAGCGCTCCAGGGCCTTCAGTTCGCCGGAGGTACCGTCCTTCATGAACTGGGCGATCAGGACCGGTTTTCCATGCCCCAGCATGCGCAACGCAAGCCCCATGGCCGCTGTGGTCTTTCCCTTGCCGTCGCCGGTATAGAGGTGCAGCAGATGTTTCTCCATCATGTCCTCCCTGTTCAAACAGGTTGATTGTACCAGAAAACTCTGCGGGTGGGATGCCCTGCCTAAAAAACCATCGGGTCACGGACCGGAAAGCGGGTGAGGCGAATGGATGGGAACGGTACGGTGAACTCAGGTGAAATCATGTTTTTCGACCGGGAACCCGGCCTGCTGCCCCTGTACCTGGCGCTGCGGGAGACCATCCTAAGGTTGGTCCCGTGCTGCGAGGTGCGGGTGCACAGGACGCAGGTGTCCTTCCGCGCGCCCCGGCCGTTCGCCTGGGTCTGGCTGCCTTTGTGGAAAAACATCAGGGGACGTTCCGAGCATTACCTTGTCCTCACCTTCGCGACGGCGGAGACAGTCGATGGCCCGCTGATCACGGAGTGCGTCAATATCTGCCCGGGGCTGTACACCTGCCATGCCGTCCTGTCCCCTCCGGAGCAACTGGATGCAGCCGTCACGGATTATCTCGACGAATCCTATGCCCTGCGGAACAAGAACAGACAGCGGAAAACCTGAAAATACCCGCCGCCCCCGGACGCGGTACGGCGGAATAAGGGCCGCCAGCCGGTGGCTCAGCCTTCCAGAGGTTCGTTTGACCCGGCAATTTCCCACTGGACGATCTGCCGCTCATGGGAACGCAGCGCGATTTTGTCCCCCTCCCGCCAGTCCGGACGGGGCAGGTTGGCATCCCAGTAAAACTGCCGCTCGTCCAATTCCTCCTTGGCGCTGTCCACGCGCATAGTGAGCGGATAAAAGCGCACGCCTTCGCGCACCACGGGTTCTCTCTCCATGGACTGGAAAACCGCCACGCTGCGGCTTGTGCGCCCGCGCAGGGCGCTGCGCAGGAACGCCTTGTAATGGACGACGGGCAGGATGGACAGGGTCAGGGAAAAAAGGACAAGGGCGCACAGCAGCGCGAAGAGCAGGCTGGTGAGCCATTCAATGCGGTACTTCAGGCTGACGGCCACGCCGGCCAGGAGCAGGGCTTCCGGAATGAGCCACAGCGCCGTCCGTTTACGGACCTGCGCCGTCAGGTCGTTGATGTCTTTTTCCTTGTACATTTGTAACCTCCAACCGCCTTATCTTACCCCACCGGCCTCGACCTGTAAACGGACACCTGACGTCGGGATGGGATTTCTCCGGCAATCCTGCTATAATCCCCAGCGGAACTCCAACCTGGAGGGCAGCATGGAAGCGGTCATCAGCACCCGGAACCTCACCAAACACTACCGCCGCGCTCGCGGCATCATCGACCTGAGCATCACGGTCAACAAAGGGGACATTTACGGCTTCATCGGCTCCAACGGCGCCGGCAAGTCCACCACCATCCGGGTGCTCCTGGGCCTGATCAGGATGAACGGCGGCAAGGCGGAGGTCTTCGGAGAGGACGTCCGGCGGCGCAGGCGCGAAATCCTCTCCGGCATCGGGTATATCCCCTCCGAGGCCGCCTATTACCCCAACATGCGGGTGACCGACGCCATCCGTATGTCCGCCGACCTGCGCCGGCGGGACTGTGCGCGGGAGGCCAGGCGGCTCTCCGGCATCCTGGGCCTGGATACTGGGAGAAAAGTGGAAGAGCTGTCCTTTGGCAACCGGAAAAAGCTGGCCATCGTCCTGGCGCTGCAGCACAAACCGGACCTGTTCATCCTGGACGAGGCCACCAGCGGGCTGGACCCGCTGATCCAGAAAGCCTTTTGGGACCTGCTGGCACAGCGCCACAGCCAGGGCGCCACCATCTTCCTCTCCAGCCATGTCCTGAGTGAGATCCAGCAGCACTGTACCCGCGCGGCCATCATCCGGGAAGGCCGCCTGGTGGCCGAGGACAGCGTGGGGGCATTGTCCAGGACGGCCGCCAAGCGCGTGACCCTGCGGGGCTGCGAGCGCCTGCCGGAGGGGTTCCCCGGCGCCGTGGGCGTCAGCCGGCTGGACAGCGGCGTCAGTTTTCTGTTCCAGGGCGACCACAAAAAGCTGCTCAGCGACCTGCAGGCACTGGAATTTGAGGATCTGAGCATCACCGAGCCGGACATGGAGGAGATTTTCCTTCACTTTTACGAAAAGGCAGGTGCCAGGGCATGACCGTTCTACGATATGAGCTCAGGCGCGGCTGGAAGGCTGCGGTCATCTGGGCGGTCGCCCTGTCGGCCTTCACGGTCGCCGCGCTGCTGCTCTACCCCAGGGTCTCCCATTATTCGGACATGTTCAACCGCATGATCAGCCAATTGGGCATCCTCAGCCAGATTTTCAGCCTTTCTGACATGGACGTGTTCGAGTTCATGAACTATTACGGCCTGGAAGTTGGCAATTTCGTGGGTCTGGGCGGCGGGATGTTCGCGGCCATCACGGGCATCGGCATCGTCGCGCGCGAGGAGGGCCGGCACACGGCGGAATTCCTCTTTCCCCACCCGGTCGGCCGCCTGAGCGTACTCGTCCAGAAATTCGTCGCGATGGCGCTGCAGGTCGCGCTGCTCAACCTGGTCTGCGTCCTGGGCTCCAGGCTGGGGGCGGGGCTGATCGGCGCTTCTTTCCCGGAAAAGGTGTTCAGGGACTTCCACGTCTCGCTCCTGCTGATGAACCTGCAGGTGGCTGTGCTGTGCTTTGGCCTCTCCTGCATGAAAAAGCGGGACAGCGCGGTGCCCGGACTGGGCATCGTGCTGGTGTTCTACTTCCTCAACCTCTTCATCAACGTCAACAGGGAGGCGGCGTCCCTGAAGTACTTCACGCCCTATTACTACACGGACATCGCGCGCATGACCAACGCCGGCGCGCCCCTGTGGACGGCGATCGGCGTCGGCTTCGCGGCCGCGGGCGTGGTCCTGGTAATCGGCGCTGTCCGCTTTATCAGGAAAGACCTGGCAATATAGGGAGGGGACCATGGCAAAACTTGAGCGGGAGTTGATTGGCGATTTTGACCGTTTCCTGGCCTGGATCCACGAAGGCATCATCGGCGGCTCCCTTTCGGCCAGTTTCGAGGACGGCAGCGACTGGCAAAGCGGGGATGACAGGGTGGCGGTGCGCGTATACGAGCGCTACAGTTGGATCGGCAGCAACCGCGTGAGCCTGGCGGTCACCCTGGCCGGCCGCGGAAACAGCCTTTTTCTCAGCGCCATCACCTCCGGCGGCTCCCAGGCGATGTTCTTCAAGATCAACACCTGGGGCGAAAAGAGTTTCCTGGACAAACTGGAAGGCCTGGTGCAGGAATACCGCTGATGCCGGAGAGAAACCACTGACAGGAAGCGCCCCGCACCGTTCTTCAGCGGGGTGTAAAAATTGGGAAAATCTCAGAATGAGAATATTTCGGGGTAAGCTTTCAGGCTGTCCCTGTTGATTGCGTCCAGGATGCGCGCCTTGTCCTCTCCCAGGTCCGGGATAGGGCGGAAGTCGTTCCCCGGCCGGCTGCCGCTGGTGATGACGGGGATCATCCGGATTTCCCTGCCCGTCAATTTACCGCGGCTGAAATCCAGCGTCACCCGGGCGAGCAGGCCGTCGAAGGTTTTCAGCTCCAGGTTGCCGCCGAAAACCAGGTTGCCAAGGGAATAAAGGATCAGGCCGCCGCCGTATTCCTCGACGCCTTGTACGACGTGCGGATGGTGCCCGATGACCAGGTCTGCGCCCGCGTCAATGGCCCCGCGGGCGATCCGGGTCTGCAGTTCGTTATGCGTTTCCCCGTATTCATTGCCGAAGTGGCAGGTGTAGACGACGTACTGGCAGCCGGCTTCTTTCAGGCGGGCGATCTCATCCGCGACGCGTCCGGAACCCTGGAGCCAGATGGTTTCCCGGATACCGGCGAAGCCGACGCGGACGCCGCCTTTTTCCAGGACGTGCAGGCTGCTGTAGCCGGAAAAGGCGACGCCGGCCTCCCCCAGCGCCCTGCGCGTGCTGTTCTTGCCGTCCTGTCCGTAGTCGATGAAGTGGTTGTTGGCCAGGTTGACCAGTTCTACGCTGCCCAGCCTGAGAATGTCCGCGAAGCTTTGGGGTCCCCTGAAGTTGTGCTGCCGGCTTTCCCTGCCGCTGGCGCTGTCCTTGAGCACATTTTCCAGGTTGACCATCGTCAGGTCATCGTTCTTGAAAATATCCCGAAGCCCCGAAAAGGGCCAGGCCGGACCATTGCGTTCCACCGCCGCGTGGAAGGACTCCGGAAGATTTTTGCTGCGTTCCTCGCTGCCCAGCACGCTGTCCCCGCCGAAGGTCATCACGATGCGCGTGTGCTCCTCCGGCAATGGGTTTCGGGATACTTTAAGCGGCAGTTCAGGTTCAGGGCCTGCGACGGGGGCAGGTAAGGGCTGCGTAGCCGTGACTTCCGGCTGCCTGGAGGCCAGGGCTTCGGGTTCGCTCCCGTCCGGCAAGACCAGCACCTTGGTATTGCGGGGCAGACGGGTGTACAGCCACCAGGCGTTCAGGCCTTCAGGGCTGGGCCGGCTGTCCACCCGTACGCAGCCGTGGGAGGCTTTTATGCCCAAAGCCGCAAGTTGTTCCATGTAATCCAGCCTGCCGGAGACCGTCCGGTGCCCAACCTCATGGATCAGGTTGCCCCCGTCGATGCGGATGGCGTAATTGTAGCGGAAGCCCTCGCTGGTGAAACCGGCTATGCGGTCCTCCGTCAGGAAGGCGCCGGAGAGGGTCTCAAAGGAACTGTCGCCCGGCGGTTCGAAGACCCCGGTGCTGACCCGCAGTTCCCCGATGAACCGGCCGCCCTCATACACGCTCATTGTCTGGCTCTTCTTGTCGATGAGCAGGCCGTAACGTCCGTCCGGCAGGACGGTTTTCAGTTTCGCCTGCGGCACATAGCCTGTCACCCAGGCGCCGTCCCCGTGACGGGCCGCGCGCACCCTTGCGAAGCCGCTGACGCCCGTTTCCAGCACCTCCAGCCCTGCGGTCTGCCCGTGCACCATGCCCAGTACGGGGGAGGCTTCGCTGGGCTCGCTGTAGATACCCTGGTGCTGCAGGGCGCCGATGTCCACCACCGTTATCGGTGAAGACAGGGCGGTCCATACGCCGGCATCGTCCGGTCTTTCCTGCAGAAAAGACCCCGGGGGCGTAACGGCGATATCCGGTTCAGCCGGTTCCTCCGCCGTCAGGGCGAACCTGCGCAGGAGCGGCGCCTGGGACGAACCCTGAACGGCAAAACTGATGATATAATTTCCCGGCGCCGCGGGCGACCCGCCAACGCGCTTGTCCCAGCGGAAACGGTGCGGCAGCGTATCTTTCCGCTTGATGGACCAGCGCCGCAGCGCCACTTCCGGAGTCCCTTCGGCGTACAGCATCACTTCCAGACGCCCGGGCGCCGTGAGCTGGTAATCCGCGAGCAGATCTTCCCCGCCCGGACCGGGCAGCGTTTCCCGGGAGAGCAGGACGAACGCCAGCGCCGCGACGGGTTGCAGGACCCGGACCGGCGCCTCGGCCTTGAAGGTCTGCCCGGACGCGTCCAGCTCGGCAGAAAGGACCGCGTTGCCCGCGGGCAAGGGCTGGCCGAAGGCGGTCAGCCCGTCAAGGGGCAGGCTTAGGCTCCCCTTTTTAACTTTCTCCCCGGACAGCAGCGTCAGGGTTTCGCCGTTGACCAAAGCGCTCAGCCGCAGGGTTCCGGCGGCCGGGACATGAAGCTGCAGCGCCGCCGGCCCATACGGCCTGATCCGTACCGGCGCGGCCAGGCTGAACGGTTCTTCCCCTGCCAGGCCTGGGAACGGGAAAACGGACAGGAAAACGAGCAGGGAGAGCATCAGACCTGTTAACTTCCCATTCGCCCCGCCTCTGTTCATCCTTTGTGTTTTCTCCGCCCATTCAGTATTTTGCGTCCCTTCGGACAATGCCACCATCTTATGGTCCGAGGGGCCGGAAGTCAAATCCGCAATAATTTGAATGACAAATGGAATGCGTAATTTTTTGAGTTCAGAATAAAAAAACCGCCCGGTCATCCGGGCGATCCTGCTTATCTTTGTCCTATTTATCTGCGCATCGCGGAAAAGCACTCGCTGCAGTAGATGGGGCGGTCGTTCTTGGGAAGGAAGGGTACTTGCGTCTGTGCCCCGCACTGCGCGCACACGGCGCTGTGCATTTCGCGCGGCCCGTTTGACGCGGGTCTGCTGGCCTTGCGGTTCTGGCGGCAATCCCTGCAGCGGGTGGGCTCGTTCTGGAAGCCCTTTTCCGCGTAGAATTCCTGCTCGCCTGCGGTGAAAGTAAACTCTGCGCCGCAATCCCTGCAAACCATGGTCTTGTCCTGGTACATGTGTTTGGAAACCCCCTGACCTAATATATGGTTGAGCCACGTTGACCTGGTCTTTGCCCCCACACCCGCCGGCCGGAGCCTTGCTGCTCGCCTTTGCGCCTTACGCCGCTCTCTCAGGCTTTCACCTGGCCGGGCTGACCTCTAGATCGCACCATGCTCACAGGCATTTTGCCTGCTTACGTGGGCCGCTTTGCCTGCGACTGGCATCGGCTTTCAACCACAAACCGCAGTTCAACCAAATGCATTATATACCCCGTTTTGCCAATGCGCAAGGGGATTGAACGTTGTTATAAAGATTTGCCCGTGATAAAATCTGCGGGGGAGGTGGGAGGATGCCGCACCGCGGGCCCCATACGGGGGTCGACCTCAGGGACCTCACCTGGTTTGAGGATGCCAACCGGGGAACGCTCAGCCGTGACGGGGCGCGCTTCGCCCTGGAACTGGCTCAGTTTTCCTATGATTTCCAGGCGTCCCCCTGGCTTGCGGCCGGATGGACGGACCTCTCCATCCAGGTGGACAACCGCCTGCTCTCCGGCGTGCGCAGCACGGGGGAGGAGCGGGACTGGCGCCAGCAGATTTTAAACGCCCTCGTGCCCAGGCTTGCGCGCGGGCTGACGGTCATCTCCAACCCCCTGTCCGAGGTGCGCGGCGGCCTGCGGCTGGAATTCAGCCGCGAAACCGGCAAGGCGGTCACCATGCTGCTGCCGGGAGAGGACGGAGTTATGACCATCGCCGTCGGATTCATGGGCACGGGCCGGCGGCCGCAGGACTGGGCCGGCAACATGCGCTTCCACCACGAGGACGGCCTGCACGGGGGCTTCGAGGCCATCGCGATGCAGTTTGAGCAGAACGCTGCGAATATCCATTTCCCCGCCGCCGCCCGGGCCCTGGGGCTGAGCAGCCTGACGATGAAGGACGCGCTGGAAAGGACGAAGCGGTCCGGAAGCCCTTTCCGTTTCGTGCTGGCCGGCCACAGCCAGGGGGCCGCCGTTATGCAGGCCTGGGCCTGGCGCCGCCTGGCGGAGGGCGTCAGGGCGGAGAACGTCACCGGTTTCGGGTTCGCCTCGCCGATGGCGGCGACGGGGTCCTTTGCGGACAATCCGCCGCTGCCCCTGACGCACTTCCTGTATTCGGACGATATCTTCACCCGCATGGGTCTTTACAGGCACCTGGGGCGCGTCTATCTGCTCCGCGCGGACGACAGGCTGCGCGCACTGTGCTATGGCAAGGCCATGGAGGACCCTCTGTTCCTGAGTGTCCTGGATCTCCTCGACCGGCAGCGGCAGGTCGGCCAGGCGCTGGTCCTTTGCATGGGCTACCTGGAGGCCCTGTCAGGCAGGCCCTACAAAATCATCGGCAACGCCCTGTCCGCCTTCTTTGAAAGCGTGTTGATGGAGCTGCCCGCGGTCGCGGAGGAATGGATCAGGCGCGTTCTCCGCTTTACCCGCCGCAGTTTCAGGCGTTATTACCTGGAGGCGACCGGGCTTGAGCCGGACGAGGGGGACATAGAGGCCCTGCGGGACGAGATGGACGGCCTGATGGCACTGTACGGCGCTGTTCCTTTCTCCAGGATGCTGGTCAGGGCGCTGTACCTGACCCATTCCCTCACCGGCGACGACCCGGATGCCCCCGCACCTTACCTTACTCTTGTCAACCAGGCCTTTGACGAACTTCAGCCGGCGCAACGGCGTGAAGCACCCGGCGTTCTCCCGAATTTTCTTGACAGTCCGGAGACCCCTGGGCTATAATCCTTTTCGCTGCCGGGCGGTCGTGGCGGAACTGGCATACGCGCACGTTTGAGGGGCGTGTGGTGAAAACCGTACGAGTTCAAGTCTCGTCGACCGCACCAAAGAGAAAGCCTTGAAATCGTTTTGATTTCGTGGCTTTTTTAGCAATATTTAAGCCTATGCGCAGTCTCGGTACACCTGCTTCCAGGCTTCGCAGGTCATCAGGGAGCAAAGATCTCCGTTGAACAGAGATCAGTCCGCGGGACACTGGCAAGCTCGGTCTCCGCCCGTGTACACAGGCCAGCCGGGAACGGAAACAAGCGGCTTGAACGCCGGTGGACGGCACCGTGGCCGGCGACGGGGAATGAATTCAACTTCATCTGTTTCGTGGACGACAGCGTCGTCTTCCCGTGAGGATTTTGTGAACTTCGAAAAATACTCACAGATAACTCACAAAAATACTCACAACCCGCAGCCCTTGATAAACCTCACTTTTTGGGCACTATTTTCCTCTTTGTGAGTATTGTGAGTATTTTTCAGGGAAAAAGT
>CAZJCB010000045.1:3929-13011 GCA_964544245.1 uncultured Christensenella sp. | reverse complement strand
TCTCCTATTTCGCATGGAGGCCACGGATGAAGTATCGCAGCGTGTTTGACATCATCGGCCCGGTGATGATCGGGCCGTCCAGTTCGCACACCGCGGGCGCGGTGCGCATCGGGCAGCTGGCCAGGAAGCTGTTCGGCCGTGTTCCGGAGCAGGCGGACATCCATTTCTTCGGCTCCTTCGCGCACACCTACCGGGGCCACGCGACGGACGTGGCGATGCTGGCGGGCGTGCTGGGGCTTGAGACGGACGACCCGCGCATCCCGGACGCCTTCGCCCTGGCGGAGGAGACGGGCGTGCGGTACGCCTTCCATGAGGAAGCGGCGGTGCCGGTGCACCCCAACACGGTGACCATCCGCCTGGAAGCCGGCGGCGCGTCCATCGAGGTCACCGGCATCTCCATCGGCGGGGGCATGGTGCAGGTCGTGCGGGTGGACGGGTTTGAGCTGAGGCTGGCCGGCGAGTCCCCCGCGCTGCTGATCTTCCATCAGGACGCCTACGGCACCATCGCCGCGGTCACGCAGATCCTGGCCTTCGCGCGCATCAACATCAGCCACATGGAGGTCTCCCGGAGCGAAAAAGGGCGCGAGGCGCTGATGGTCATCGAGACGGACCAGCCGGTGCCCGCGGAGATCACCGGGCTCATCCAGGCGCAGCCGAACATCCGCAAAATCGTCAAGCTGGACGTTTAGGAGCAGCATATGTTCAAAAGCATCGCGGAACTGGTATCCCAGGCGGAGGAGCAAGGGCTGCGCATCAGCGGGGTCATGCTCCTTCAGGAAGAGGAAGAAACCGGGCGGCCGCGCGAAACCCTCATCAGGGACATGGAGCGCAGCCTGCGGGTGATGCGGGAGGCGGCGGAAAAGGGGCTTGCCGGCGTGGTCTCCCATTCCGGCATGACCGGCGGGGACGCGAAGCGGCTGGACAGCTACATCAGGGCCGGGAACACCCTCACGGACGGCACCTTCCTGCGCGCGCTGAGCTATGCTGTGGCGACCAACGAGGTGAACGCCTCCATGGGGCTCATCTGCGCCACGCCCACGGCCGGGTCCAGCGGGGTGCTGCCGGGCGTGCTGCTCGCCGCTCAGGAAAAACTGGGCCGCCCCGACGCGGACGTCGTCCTGGCGCTGTTCTGCGCGGGCGCAGTCGGCTACGTCATCGCCAACAACGCGATGATCTCCGGCGCCGCGGGCGGCTGCCAGGCGGAAATCGGCTCGGCCAGCGCGATGGCGGCGTCCGCCCTCGTCGAGATGGCGGGCGGGACGCCTGCCCAGTGTGCCCAGGCGGCGGGGATGGCGCTGAAAATCCTGCTGGGCCTGGCGTGCGACCCGCTGGCGGGCCTGGTCGAGGTGCCCTGCATCAAGCGCAACGCCGGCGGCGCGGCCGTCGCCCTGGCGGCTGCGGAAATGGCGCTGGCGGGGATAGAGAGCAACGTGCCCCCGGACGAGGTCATCCAGGCGATGTACCTCATCGGGCAGTCGCTGCCGCTGAGCCTGAAGGAGACCGCCCAGGGCGGCCTGGCGGCCACGGAGACCGGGAAAGCCTGGAAGCGGCGGATGTGGGGCGGCACGGGACAGGGAGAAGCATTGCGTCAATAAATCGTTATAAAACCCTGATGAGGACCATGTAGCACGCTGTCGCGGCGAACACGCTGAGCAGCGTGTTCCTTTTCCAGTACTGCAGGAGCGCGGCGACGATGACGCCCAGGGCTTCGGGCAGGGCGTGGGGGAACTCGGTGGGCTGGGCGGTTTTGAGGCTGTAGACGACCAGCAGGCCGATGATGGCGGCGGGCATGAAGCGGCTCAGGTACAGCGCGGCGGGCGGGAGCGCCTGCCCTTTCTTGCCCAGCAGGAAGACGGGCAGGAAGCGCAGCGCGGCGGTGACCAGCGCGATGACAAGGACGGTCAGGAAGGCGATCATGCCCCGCCCCGCCCTTCCGCCGGCTCCAGCCGTTTTTTGAACAGGAAGAGCAGGCCGGTGATGAGCAGCATGGCGGGCACGGTGAAGCGCCCGGGGCCAAGGAGCAGCAGGCAGAACAGCGACGCGCCCAGGCCGATGAGCGCAGGGAGCCGGGCGGGCTTCCTGCGCCACTGTTCCGTGAGCATGACGACGAACAGCGCGGGCATTGAAAACTCGATGCCCGAGAGGTCAAAGGGGATGAGGCTGCCGGCAAGGGAGCCCAGCAGGCTGCCCGCGACCCAGTACAGCTGGTGCAGGGCGGATACGAAGAAATAAAACCACCGGGCGCTGACGCCTTCGGGCACCGGGGTCAGGCTCAGCAGGGCGAAGGTCTCGTCCGTCAGGGAGAAGGCGAGGTAGGGCTTCAGCCTGCCGGTGTCCCGGTAGGCTTCCGCCATCGTCAGCCCGTAGAACAGGTGCCGCGCGTTGACCATCAGGGTCATCAGCGCGCTTTCCCACACCGCCGCGCCGGAGACGAGCAGGTCGACCGCGGCATACTGCATCGCGCCGGCGTAGACCCCCGCGCTCATGAAAAGCGCCCAGGGCGCGCCATAGCCCGCCTGGCTCAAGACCACGCCGAAACCCAGGCCCAGGAAGAGGTAGCCGGCCATGACCGGCAGCGTCTTCGGGAAAGCCGCGAGCAGGGCGCGCCGCATCATGGGACTGCCTCCTTTTCACAGGAATTGTCAAGCAGTATATCATGATTTTTTGCCTTTTCCCGCAAGGGGAAGGAAAAAGCGGGGAACATGGGGAGAAAGAACGCGCTTGCTGTGTATAAAAATACGGGCCTGATACTTGCTCAGGCCCGAGGCATTTGCAGAAAAGGGTCAAGGGCTGGGGGTCCCTGTCACGGGGCTGGGCACCGAAGCCCCCCGCGCGTTTTATGCCTTGAGCAGCGCCCGGGCGGCCCCGGTCAGCTCTTTCGCGAGGGCCTCGGCCTGCGCCATGCCCTCCGGGTGGCTGACAGCGGTGTACAGCTTGATCTTGGGCTCGGTGCCGCTGGGCCGGACGCAGAACCAGTGGCGCTGCTCCAGCTCAAAGTACAGCACGTTGGACGGCGTGTGGCCCATGGCTTCGCTGATGCCGCTTGCGGTCCGCAGGCCGCTTTCGTAGTCGCGCACCGCGAGCACCCTGAGCCCGGCGAGCTTCGCCGGCGGGTTCTCCCTGAGGCCCTTCATCAGGCGGCTGATCTGCTCCGCGCCCTCCTTGCCGGGGTAATCCTGGGAGACCACGGTCTCCATAAAGTAGCCGTATTCCTGATAGATCTGCTGCAGGCGGTCATACAGTGTGATGCCTTCTTCCAAACAGGCGCAGGCGGCTTCGGCGATGAGCAGGGAAGCGTTGACGGCGTCCTTGTCGCGCACGCTGGTGCCGGAGAGGTAGCCGTAGCTCTCCTCAAAGCCCAGCAGGAAAGTATGATCTCCCGTTTCCTCAAAGTGCTGGATGAGTTCGCCGATGAACTTGAAACCGGTCAACACGTCAAAGAGCGCGACGCCGAAATCTTCGCAGATCGCGCGCGCCAGTTCCGTGGATACGATGGACTTGGCCGCCGCGCCGTCTGCGGGCAGCGTTCCCTGCCGTTTCTTCTGGGACAGGACGTGGTGCAGCAGCAGGCAGCCGATCTGGTTGCCCGTGAGCGTCCGGAAGACGCCGGAAGCGTCCCTGACGCACACGCCCAGGCGGTCGCAGTCCGGGTCCGTGCCGAAAATCATCGTCGCGCCGACTTTTTCCGCCAGCGGGATGGCCAGGGTGAAGGCGGCGGGGTCCTCAGGGTTGGGCGCCTTGACGGTGGAAAAAGCGGGGTCGGGCAATTCCTGTTCGGGCACGACGGTCACCCGGCTGAAGCCGGCTTCCTTCAGCACGCGGCGCACCGGGACGTTGCCCGAGCCGTGCAGCGGGGTGTAGACGATGTTGAGCCGCCCGCCCAGTTCCCGCACGAGGTCCGGGCGGACCATCAGCCCCAGCACCATGCGGGTGTAGTCGTCGTCCACTTCTTTATTACCGATGACCTGCAGCAGGCCCTTCGCCTTCGCCTCGCCTTCGTCCATCGGCCGGCACTCCGTGAAGCCCAGCCTGCGGATGTTTTCAGTGACGACGTCCGCGGCAGCGGGGGAGAGTTGGGCGCCGTCGGGCCCGTAGGCCTTGAAGCCGTTGTACTGGGGCGGGTTGTGGCTGGCGGTGATGACCACGCCGGCCGCGGCGTTCAGGTGCCGCACGGTGTAGGAGAGGACCGGAACCGGGCGCAGCGCGTCAAACAGGAGGGCTTTGACCCCGCGCGCCGCCAGGACCAGCGCGGTCTCCTTCGCGAAGCGCGCGCTGTATCGCCGGGAATCATAGGCGACGGCGACGGGCTTGCCCCGGCTGTCCGGATCGGCGCTGAGGCAGTCCGCCAGCCCCGCGGCGGCGCGGCGGATGGTGAAGATGTTGATGCGGTTGGTGCCGGCGCCGATGACGCCGCGCATGCCCCCGGTGCCGAAGGACAGGTCGGTGTAAAACCGGTCCTCGATCGCTTTCCGGTCGCCCTTGATCCGCTCAAGTTCCTCCGTCAGGTCCCCGTCCCCCGCGCACATCCGGAGCCATTCCCCATACAGTGACATGATGTCCATATCGCGGCCCTCCCTCTGAGATTGCCCTGTTTCAGCGCATTATATGCCATTCCGGCTAGCCCGCGCAAGGCGGCGGACTGGCCCGCCTTTCAGGCGGGGAAATAGAAATAATGTCCGGTCAAATAGAGAGTGTATGACAGAATACGTTTCAGGCATTGCTGCTTTTGAAGATTGTTCTCCCGGCACGCTTGACCCTGTAATGATTTTGTAATAGAATGCGCTGTAGAATGCTGTCACTCTCCGCTGGAGTGTTGAAATCTGGAGGATCATCTGCATGCGCATGGATAAAAAGGCGATACCGGCTCTTCTCAACCGCCTGGGCTGCGCGCTTTTGGCCGCGCTGCTGCTCCTGCCGGTGCTGCCGGCCGCGGCACTCACGTTGAGTGACGGGAACCTATACGGCGGGGGGAAGTATACTTCGTCTTCCTATGGCGGCAGCCAGACGGTGATGCAGGCCAACATCGACAGGGCCGGGGACCTTCTGCTGTATTTCAGCTTGAAGCTGGCAGACGGCGACGACTACGTCGGCGTTTCTTTTTACTCCGGCGCCAGCCAGTCGGGTTCCGTGCTGCACACCATACACTTTGGGCGGAATCCAGTTGTTCCGGGAAATAACGGTGTATCCGTAGCAGCAGATTTTGACACGTCGGCAAAGGAAATCGTCGTTTGGTGGGACAGCAAGAACACCACTGCCCATGCTTTTATGGGCAACGCGCTGCTCAAATCTTGGTCTCCTGCAGGGGATGTGTCGTTGGGGAGCGCGAAATCGCTGGCGCTGTTCACCGGGCTGGGGACAACCGGAGCGACTTTTGCTTACGCTTATGCCGCATATCCGCTGGCGGCCATGATCGGCGACAGCATCACCGCGGGAGTCGGTGCCGGAAACCTTGGCGGCAACAACATTCCGAAACTGCTCGGCAATTATTTGAAGTCAAGGGGCATCTGGAATTATTTCGTCGCGAACAAAGGCGTTGGCGGCAATACGAGCGAACAAATAAAGAACAGGTTTACATCGGACGTGCTGCTGGGGACAGGATGCGACTACGCGTTTATTCAGGGAGGAATCAATGACTTTTGGATGAACAATGCTGCTGCGACTGTCGCGAATAAGAAAGGTATGGCGGACCTGGCAACAGCGGCGGGAGTCACTCCTTTTATTATCGGCGTCATGCCAACCTTGTCCGGGCGTCTTGATTTTTCCATTGCACTGAACAACGCGGAAAAGACAAGTTATGCCGGATATCACTACATCGATGTGTGGGACGCGCTGGACGGGTCACCAAAAGACAACGTCGCGGTATCCAATCTGATGGATGACGCACTGCACCCGAACGCAGCTGGAGCAGCGGCGGTTGTCAGTGAAATCAGCAGCTATTCCTCGTCTGTGCTGACACCGGAACACGCAGAAACTGCCGCGACTGTGTCAGAGGGGGATCATGGCATGGTGACGGGGGATAAGGTACTCTTCAGGAAAAGCCCCACCACCAGCGACTATTGGGATTACCTGAACACAGGCTGGGTGGCGAAAGTCCTGTCCACGACCTCTTCCGGGGGCCACACCTGGTACAGGGTGGAAACCAATATCCCCGTCGCGCTCAACCGGACCTATGTCGGTTACGTCCGCGGCGATTTCTTCAGGATGCTTTCCGAGGCTGAGGAAGCTTCCTGGCTGGTCAGCAAGCCCCAGCCCTTCACGGGGGCAACGGGCGTCACCCCGCCTCCTGCTACCGCCACGCCCGCTCCTTCCGGGGAATACGCAAAGGTTACAGCCTCAGGCTTCAACCTGCGCCAGACCGCGGACAGTGGCGGTGCCAGCCTGGGCGTTCTGTTTGAGGACCAGGTGGTCAGGATCCTTGAAAAAACTTCCGCTGACTGGTACAGGGTCCAGGCAGGGAGTCTGCAGGGCTACTTCCCGGTTTCAGCGCTGCGCATCCTGAGCGCTCAGGAAGTGGCCGAACTGAACGCTACACCGACGCCGGGCACCGGCGCGGCGGGGACCCTTGAACTGACCCTGCCGGGGAAGACCAACCTGCGCCGAACGCCGGCGGGAGAGTCCATCTGGCAGTATGAGATTGGCACAGTGCTGCCCTATTATGGCCAGCCGGTCTACAGCAGCGGCTATTACTGGGCGAAGGTGACCGACCCGAACAATGGCCTGACAGGCTATATCCGCTCGGACTGCTACGTGATCAAAACAGGCGGCGCCGTCACCCCCACGAACACTCCCGCGCCTACCCAGGGCGCCTCGGGAAACAGCGTGCGCATCACCCTGGGCGGGGTCAACCTGCGCCAGGCGCCCGCGGGCGCGGTGCTGGCGGTCCTGGACCGCGGACGCGTGCTGCCCTATTACGGCACGCCCACGCCCTTTGGCAGCTACAGCTGGGTGTATGTCTATGACAGCGCCAGCCAGCAGTATGGCTACGTCCGCTCAGACTGCTACGAATTCGTGCAGGGCGGCACACCCGCCGTGACACCCGCGCCCACCCCTTCCGCCACCCCCGCGCAGGGCATGATGGGCTACATCGTGACCATCAAGTCGGAAATCAACCTCAGGAGCGGACCCAATGCCTCCGCCATCCTGGGACGGGTGGACAAGGGCCTGGTGCTGCCGCTCCTGGGCCCGGTGCAGAACGCCGGCGGCTACAACTGGTTCCAGGTCAACCCTTCCGGCACGACAGGCTTCCTGCGCGGCGACTGCGTGCGGCAGATGACCACAGGGGAGATCAACGAGTACCTCTTGAACGGAACGATCCCCAGCCTGACCCCGCCCACGGACGGCGGCACGGGCCCTGTGACCAGCGGATTTGTGCTCAGCACGGATCAGGTCCAGGTCAGGAGGACCGCGAGCACCGACGCGACAGTCATCGGGAACATCCCCTCCGCCGGGCTTGTCTATCCCTACTACACCTCCGTCACAGCCGGCGGGAGGACCTGGCACAAGATCTCCTTCAACGGGCAGGAAGGCTACGTGATGGCCTCGTACGCCAGGCTGATGACCGTCCAGGAGTACACGGACTATGTCAACTCCCTGCCCACGCCCACCCCGCCGCCCGCGCCGACCGCGACGCCCAGGCCCGAGGACATGAGCAGCACCGCCATCACCCGGCTTGAAAAGGTGATTGTCCGCTCCGGCGCCGGAGCGACGAACAGCGAGCTGACCATCCTGTACAGGCAGGGCACCCTCGTGCAGCTGCAGGGCCCGACCGCCCAGGCGGACGGACAGACCTGGTACCAGGTGAGGGTCTCCGGCGTGACCGGCTGGATCCGCGGCGACCTGCTCAGGGTGCTGACCAAGGTAGAGGAAGCGATCTACAACCAGACGGGCGACCCGGATTCACCCAAGACGGCCACCTACCGCACCCTCCAGCTGGGCTCGTCCGGCGAGGACGTCACCCGGCTGCAGCAGGAACTGAACCGCCTGGGTTACCTGAACGCGGTTTACGTCACCGGTGTGTACAACGACCAGACGGCCGAGGCGGTCAGGAAATACCAGGGCGACAACGGGCTGTTCGTGGACGGCATCGCCGGCGGAAACACCCAGCACAAGCTGTACAACACCGTACCCGAGGGCACATACGAACCCGGCGGCGGCAGTACGGTGACCGTTACGCTGAACCCTGTGGAGCTGGTGGACTGGGTGACCAGTGACATCAGCACCTACTGGGGCAGGGGCGAAACGGCCGTCATGACGGACGTCAAGACCAACATCTCCCTGCGCGTCAGGCGCTGGGCCGGCGGCAGCCACGTGGACGGCGAACCGCTGACCAGCGCGGACTCCGCCGCCCTGAGCCAGATCTACGGCGTGAAGAGCACGCAGGAGATCCTGGAGAAAAACCTCTACCAGCGGCGCCCGGTCTGGATCACCATCAAGGGACGGTCTTTCGCGGCCTCCCTGTACGGCGTGCCCCATAACTACCCGGATGGAGACACGATCGCCGGCAATGACTTCAACGGCCAGCTCTGCGTCCATTTCCTCAATAGCAGGACCCACTCGACCGGCACGGTGGACGCGGACCACATGAGGGCCATCCAGGAAGCCTACAATGCGGCGCCCGTCAAAAAATAGGGAAGGGCTCATCATCATCGGCGGCGGGGCTTCAGGCCTCGCCGCCGCCTGTATCGCGGCGGACGCGGGGATAGACGCGCTGCTGCTGGAAAAGGAAGAGCGGGTCGGCAGGAAACTGCTGGCGACCGGCAACGGCCGCTGCAACCTGCTCAATTTCGGCGAACCCGCCTATTTCGGGGACAGCGCTTTCGCGGAAGCTGTGCTCTCCGCCTGCGGCGTTTCTGAGGTAGCGGAGTTCTTCATGGATCTGGGGCTGCTCATCCGTCAGGAAGAGGACGGGCGCGCCTATCCGCTGGCGGGCCAGGCGTCCGGCGTGCTGGACTGCCTGCGGCTGAAAACCGAGGGGAGCCCCTATGTCCGGGTGCGGACCGGCTGCACTGTCAGTGATTTCGGGCAATCGGACGGCGGGTTCGCGGTCCGGCTCCAGAACGGCGAAACGTTTGAAGCGGAGCGG
>CAZJCB010000045.1:0-3829 GCA_964544245.1 uncultured Christensenella sp. | reverse complement strand
GGACGGCGGGTTCGCGGTCCGGCTCCAGAACGGCGAAACGTTTGAAGCGGAGCGGCTCATCGTGGCCGCGGGCGGTCCGGCCGCGCCCAGGCTGGGCGGCAGCGGCAGCCTCATCAAATCGCTGGCCGCTATGGGTCACCGCTTCTCCCCTTTCCGTCCGGCGCTCAGCGCGCTGGTGACGGACACCGCGCCGATCAAGGGGTTGTCCGGCCAGCGCGTGCCGGCGTACCTGACCCTGTACGGGAACGGGAAACCCCTGTCCGCCTCGGCGGGGGAACTGCTGTTCACGGATTACGGGCTCAGCGGGGTGTGCGCGATGCAGCTCTCCCGGGACGCGGGGGAGGGCCTGGAGACGGGGCGGGAGATGACGGTGTCGCTTGATTTTTCGCCGCTGGCGGGGCTCAGGGAGCCTCTGATGCGCCGGATATCCCTCAATGAACTGAATGAGGAGACGTCTTATCAGGCAATGCTGGCCCTGCTGCGGGAGAGGGAGGGGAGGCTGGGCCGGGAGCGGCTCTATGCCGGGATGTTGCCCCGGCTGATGGCTGTGAAGGTGCAGTCGCTCCCCCTGCCCGAGGCCGCCCGCTGGCTCACCGGGCTGCGCCTTCGCGTGACGGGCGTCAAGGGCTTTGACGCGGCGCAGGTATCCGCCGGCGGTCTCCTCTGCGCGGATTTTGACCCCCTGACGCTGCGTTCACGCCTTGTCCCGGGGCTGTACGCCGCCGGGGAAATGCTCGACGTGGACGGCGACTGCGGCGGTTTCAACCTCCTGTTCGCCTGGGCTACGGGCATCCTCGCGGCCAGGGACGCCTGCCGGGATATGGCTGGAAGGAATGGGAATGCCTGAAAAGAAAGCGGAAAGGCTGGTCACGGCCAAGGAAGCCGTGTTCAGGGTGGACGAGGCGGAGCCCGTTACCCTGATCGCCCACGCGCTGTCCAGCCCCGAGCGGCTGAACGTCATCCGGCTCCTGGGCCAGCGCAGCATGAACGTCAAGGAACTGTCCGCCGCCCTGGGCCTTCCCATGTCCACCGCCGCGCTGCACGTGAGGACGCTGGAAGAGGCGGGGCTCATCATGTGTGAAGCCCTTCCGGGCGAGCGGGGGTCGATGAAGCTGTGCAGCCGCCGGATGGACTATGTGGGGTTCAACCTGGTCAGCCAGGCCGCGCACGAGGGCAGCGTGCTGCGCATGGAACTTCCTGTGGGCGCTTACAGCAGCGCCGACGGCGTCAAACCGACCTGCGGGCTGGCGGACGCGCACGCGGCCGTCGGCCTGTTTGACAGCCCGGAGTCCTTTTATCTGCCCGGCCGGCTGGGGGCGCAGATCATCTGGCTGCGGGAAGGCTTCCTGGAGTATCGATTCGGGACGTCCAACCTCTCCCTGCTGGATATCCAGTGGCTGGAAATATCCTTTGAGGCCTGCTCTGAGGCGCCGATGTACCGCAATCCCTGGAAAAGCGACATCACCCTGCTCGTCAACGGCGTCAGGGTGGGTGTCTGGACCAGCGAGGCGGATTTCGGCGGCCGGCGCGGGATGCTCAACCCGCCCTGGTGGCCGGACGTGTCCACCCAGTACGGGGTGCTGAAAACCTGGAGGGTGGACGGGAAGGGCAGTTTCCTGGAGAACATCCGGATTTCGGACGTCTGCCTCTCCGACCTGGAGCTAAAAGGGAGGGAATACCTCAGCCTCACCATCGGGGTTTCCCCGGACGCCGAGCACCCGGGCGGCATGAACCTCTTCGGAGACGGGTTCGGCGACTTTCCCCAGGGCGTCGTGTTGAAGATCGGCTATCTGGCCTAATAAATACAATAAAATTGCACATTAACACACGATAACTCCTGCTTTTGTAAACCCTTTGCGCGGGCTTGACAAGGCCATGTCCCTGTGATACGTTCGATTTGACAAAAAACCACCGAACCGGACCGGAATATCCATCCGTTCTTTTTCGGCTCAGGTCCGCCAGCGAAAGCCCTGCGAAAATTGGTGCAGGAAAATTAAAGCAAACCAGGAGGAGCCATGGCCAACAGCATTCCCCGGCCCGAACACCCCCGGCCGGATTTCCAGCGGGAGAGTTTTTTTAACCTCAACGGGGCCTGGGGCTTCGCCTTTGACGACGGCGACCTGGGGCTCAGGGAAGGCTGGGAGCAGCCCGGGCACAGCCTGGAACGGGAAATCCTGGTGCCCTTTCCCTACCAGAGCAAACTGAGCGGCATCGGCGGGGACGAGATCCACGAAGTGCTGTGGTACCGCCGTTCCTTCACCCTGCCGGAAGAGATGCGGAGGGAGAGGGTGTGGCTGCGCTTTGGCGCGGTGGACTTCCAGTGCCAGGTTTGGGTGAACGGCCGTACGGCCGGGACCCACAAGGGCGGTTACGCCCCTTTCGGTTTTGATATCAGCCCCTTTCTGAAGGATGGGGAGAATGACCTGTGCCTGAGAGTGGCGGACAGGCCGGACCGCTCCCAACCGCGGGGCAAGCAGTACTGGGAGCGCGGGCTGATGGGCTGCTGGTACACCCCGGTGAGCGGCATCTGGCAGACGGTATACCTGGAGGCGACCGGCCGGAACTGCTTTGAGAGCGTGCATGTCACCCCGGATATCGACCGCTGCGAGGCGCGGGTGGAGGTCCAGTTGGCGGAAAAGCCGAAGGAGCAGTTTACGGTGTCCTTCGTGCTGAGCCTTAACGGGGAGGAGACACAGGACGTTTCCTTTGAAATCAGGGACAGGCGCGCCAGCCTCACCATCGACATGCGCGTCCCCGGGGTGGATTCTCTGCGCCTTTGGAGCCCGAAACACCCCGCGCTGTACGAACTGAGGGCCACCCTCAGCGACGCGGGCGAGGAGCTGGACAAGGTCAGGACGTATTTCGGCATGCGGCATGTGGAAGTGAAGAACGGCCAGGTGCTGCTCAACCACCAGCCGGTCTACCAGCGCCTGGTGCTGGACCAGGGCTACTGGCCCGACAGCCTGCTGACCCCGCCCAGCGACGAGGCCATCCGGCAGGACGTGCAGTGGATCAAAGACCTGGGCTTCAACGGCGTGCGAAAGCACCAGAAGATGGAGGACCCGCGCTTCTACCACTGGTGTGACCGGCTGGGCCTGCTGGTCTGGGGCGAGCTGCCCAGCCCCTATGAATACAATAGAGACATGCTGGGCAACGCGATGGAGGGGATGCTGGACTTCATCCGCCGCGACTACAACCACCCGTCCATCATCACCTGGGTGCCGCTGAACGAATCCTGGGGTGTCCGGGAGATCTATGCCGATGAGAAACAGCAGGCGGCCGCCCGCATGCTGACCCAGCTGTGCCGGGCGGCGGACGGCACGCGCCTCATCTCCGCCAACGACGGCTGGGAGCAGACCGAGACCGACATCTGCGCCCTGCACGACTACGCCGCGGATAGCGCGACCATCCGGAAACACTTCCAAAGCCGGGAGCAGGTGGAGAAAACCGGCTGCGACTGGCGCCTGGCCTACGCACGGGGTGTCCGGCCCACCGGGGAGGAAGCCTTCCTGGTGACCGAATACGGCGGCATCGCGATGCAGTCCAAGGGTGAGCAGGGCGACATGGGGGGCATGGCCACCTGGGGCTATCACGATAAGGTGGAGGACGAAGAGGCCTTCCTCGCGCGCTATGAGGACGTGACCGCCGCCGTCCGCGCCATCTCCTACTGCCAGGGCTACTGCTACACCCAGCTGACCGACGTGATGCAGGAGATCAACGGCCTGCTGACCCCGCTGCGGGAACCGAAAGCCGACGTTGAACGCATCCGGGCGATCAACCGCAACCCTGAGGGGATCAACGGGTAAACCATGGTACCAGCCGCTGAGGC
>CAZJCB010000044.1:0-13105 GCA_964544245.1 uncultured Christensenella sp. | reverse complement strand
CCCGCGAGGGAAGCGACTACCGGACACCGTTGAAGTTGTATTCCCAGTTGCCGTAGCGGATGTACTCCTCCGGCAGGATCAGGCCTACCTGCTGGAGCGCCATTTGGATGCCGTGCAAGCGCCGTGCCGTGGGATAGGAATGGGGATGGCCCGCGATCACGGCGATGCGCACATGCCCCTTGCCCAGCAGGTACCGGGTCATATCGGCGGCGGAATCCTGGTTGGAATAGGTGATATAGGTATCCAGCTTCGTGCCGTGGGAGTAGGCGAACACCAGCGGCGTGGCCAGGGGATCGAACAGGTAGTCCAGGTGCCGGTCATGCATCGCGGCGTAAATGATACCGTCAACGCGGGAGTCCGCCAGGAGACTGACCCCCTGGTTAACCCGGTCGCGATGGGCTCCGATCTGCTCATACTGGTTATACAGTTTCTCATACAAATGGAGGTCATGCATCAACATCTGATAACCGTATGGCTCCAGAGCTTCGGCAATACCGCAGAGGATGTCCGGAATCGGAAAGCACCGCACATCTTCAACCAGAACGCCAATCGTCCTGATTCCTGTCTGCATATTCATTCTCTCACGCATGAGCGGCGTGTAACCGAGTTCCTGGGCTGTCTCCATGACGCGCTGTGTCAGTTCCGGTGACATTTTTTTCGTTCTGTTCAGCACATAGGACACAGTGGCCGTTGATACACCCAGTCTTTCCGCGATCTGCTTCAGCGTCGCCATATCAAAACCCCGATTTCCCTGTTAATGGTTAAATTATAAACCGGTCTTCTGTTCCGGTCAAGCGGCACAAGGCATATTTCTTAAAAAAGTTAACTCATTAACTAAAATTGTTCATATATTTGTGCCATTTGACGTTGACAGGCGCATTATCTGCATGTATAATAAATCCGAAGGTTAAGTTTAACCAGTTATGAGGTGCAGTGATGCTGAAGTTTTTGCCATTCACAGAGGTGAACATTACCGATCCTGACTGGCTGCAGAAAATCGACCTGGTGCGCACGACCGTGCTTCCCTACCAGTGGGAGATCCTGAACGACCGGGTCGAAGGGGCCGAAAAGAGTTACTGCATAAGGAATTTCCAGGCCGCTGCAGGCGAGGTGAACGCACCTCACGGCGGCATGGTATTCCAGGATTCCGACCTGTACAAATGGCTGGAAGCCGTAGCCTATACCCTGGTCTCCAGCCGGGATGTCAGGCTTGAAAAATTGGCGGATGAAGCCGTCGACCTGATCGTAATGGCGCAGGAGCCTGACGGTTACCTGAACACCTACTATACCCTCACGAAACCGGAAAAACGCTATACCAACCTGATGGAGGGTCACGAACTTTACTGCGCGGGGCATATGATCGAAGCCGCTGTCGCCTATGACCAGGCAACCGGGAAGGACACGCTGCTGAAAGCCGCGCTTAAACTGGCCCGGAACATCCAGCGGCATTTCATCCCGCGCAAGGGTTTCCCAGGGCACCCGGAGGTCGAACTGGCGCTCATCAAACTTTATGAACACACCGGGGAAAAGTTTTGCCTGGATCTGGCGCTCCACTTCATTGACAACCGCGGAGCGGAGGAAAACCAGCTGGACTTGGAGCGCAATGACCCTGGGCACGAGTGGGTCTGGGAGGACATGAAACGATTTGACGACGAATATTTTCAGGCGCACAAGCCGGTGCGGGAACAGGACAGCGCCGAAGGCCATGCGGTGCGGGCGATGTACCTGTATGCCGCCGTGGCGGACGCGGCGCGCATCACGGGCGATAAGGATTTGGGAAAAGCCTGCGGCAGGCTGATCAGGAACGTAAGTGACCGGCGGATGTATGTGACCGGCGGGATCGGCTCCTCCTCCTTTGGCGAACGGTTCACCTCAGACTGGGACCTGCCGAATGACTCGATGTACTGCGAGACCTGCGCGTCCGTGGGCCTGATGCTCTTTGCCCGGCGGATGACCCTGCTCACCGGGGATACGCGGCACTTTGATCTTTGGGAGCGGGCGCTGAACAATACTGTGCTGGCCGGAATGGGAGATGACGGTAAGCGCTTCTTCTATGTCAACCCGCTGCAGGTAAGGCCGGAGGCTGTCCGGAAAAACATGACGCTCGCCCATGTCAAGCCGGTGAGACAAAGCTGGTTCGGGGTCGCCTGCTGCCCGCCCAACATCGCGCGAACCCTTGCCTCCCTCTCAGGGAGCCTCTATGCGAGGGACAAGGGCGAACTGTATGTGCTGGCACATATCCAGAGCGAGTTCTCCGTCAGCGGCCTGGCTGTCCGGCTCACGCGAAACGGGGAGGATTTCCGGCTGAAAGTCAGGGGGGAAGGCACAGACCTGAGGCTGAGGATTCCGGAAGGTTTTGAGATGAAGGCCATTGGCGGCGTCGAAGATGGAAAAGGCTGCCTGGTCATCCGCCATTCCGGCGGGGAAACCGAATATACCTATAATTTGAAGCCGCGCCTGCGTCTGGTAAGGGCCAATCCCCGCGTCGTTTCCGCCAGCGGCAAAGCCTGCCTGATGCGCGGCCTGGACGTATACTGCCTGGAGGAGAAAGACAACGGGCCCTGGCTTTCCGCGCTGTATCTCCAGGAGAACGCTGCGCTCACTGAGGAACCAGCGGAAGGCTTTGGCGGCCTCCCGGTCCTCAGGGTTCAGGGCTTTCGGACAAAGGACTCCGCCTGGGGTGACGCGCTGTATACGGAAAACAAGCCGGAGTCCGAGCCCTGCACCCTCACCTTTATCCCTTACCGATATTGGGGAAACCGGGGCGAGGGCGAGATGAGCGTGTACATCAACATGAAATAATGCGCTCCCGCGCATTAGGATAAAAAGGAGGTCAAGGGTATGAAAGGAAAACTGAAACCGGTCTGTCTCCTGGCAGCGTTGGCGCTGCTGCTGTCCATGTCGGGGCTGGGCGCCCTGGCGCAGGAACGCGTCACCGTCACCTACTCCATGTGGGGCGACAACGAGGAAGTCCGGGTGATGCAGGAAACCATAGGACGCTTTGAGCAGCAACAGGACAAAATCCACGTTGAAATCGTCCAGATCGACCGCGCGGAATACGTCGCCACGCTCAACACCCGCGCGGTAGGCAACAACCTGCCCGACACGGGCATCATGGCCGAGGACGCGGTGCTCATGTGGGCCGAACAGGGAATGCTCGCGGACGTAAGCGATATGTACGGCGAAGGCGAAGCCAAGCCGCTGGACAGCCTTGCGTTCACCTTCCAGGGCAAGCCCGTGGGGTATTCCGTCGCCAATGAAGTGCTGCTGATCTTCTACGACCGCGCTGCGTTTCAGGAAGCGGGTGTGGAAGTACCACCAGCCAGCGCAGACAAGGCCTGGGACTGGGACACCTTTATCGACGTCGCAAAACAGATGACCATTGACATCAACGGCAACAACGGCAAGTCGCCGGATTTTGATCCCAACAACATCAAGCGCTACGGCGTCATGCTCAACCCGGATTTCTGGCAGCTCGAAGTGTGGTCTGTCAGCAACGGCGGCGGCTGGTATGACGAAAACGGAAAAGTGACCATCGGCGAGCCGGAGGCCATGGAAGCCCTGCAGCGCATCGCCGACCTGTACCTCGTCCACCATGTCGCGCCTCAGTACGGCACGAACACCTCCACCACGATCGACCAGGATTTTGTCAACAAATCCACCGCGATGTATATCAGCGGCCAATGGTCCGTCGGCGTGTGGCTCGGGCCGGCGAAGTTCAGCGACGGTCTGGACTACGGCGTAGCCGTCCTTCCCTACATGAAGGATAAGGTGACCCTGAACACCGGCGGCGTCAACGTCGCTTTCGCGACTTCCAAGCATCCCAGGGAAGCGATGGAATGGCTGAAGTGGTACGCCAAAGAAGAGAACGCATGGGGCCTGATCGAGAGCGGCATCTGGATGCCCGTGCTGTCCAGCTACTACACCGATGAAGCACTAACCCGAAAGTGGGTGGAAAACCCGAATTTCCCGCCCTATGAGGAGTACAAGAGCGCGGTGGTCGACTATGCGCTCAACAATGCCAGACCGACCTCCTGGTACTGGGTCAACAACACCAACCTGTTCAACACCGCGCTCAACAGCATCCTGGCGCCTGCCTGGAGCGGCAATACCACCATCGCCGAGGCGATCACAGCCAACTTGGATCAACTGATCGCTGCGAGCCAGGGATACTGAAACCCCTTGCATCATCCGCCCGCGTGAAAACGCGGGCGGACTGCAAGCATTAAGGAGCTGTCTCATGAATAAGCATCCAAGGCGAAGCTCCTCAATGGCACGCCATGAAGCGCGTCTGGCTAAGATTTATCTGATTCCAGCATTTTTGGGGCTGACTTTCCTGACCTACCTTCCGCTGCTATCCGTATTCATCCTCTCCCTGTTCAAGTGGACCGCCATCATGCCAAAGCCGCTGTACATCGGCTTTGATAACTATGTCCGGCTGTTCACCAAAGACATGTTCTTTTGGACCTCCATCAGGGTTACCATCCAGTACGCCATGCTCACGGTGGTCGTCAGCATTGTTTATTCCCTGAGCGTCGCCATGCTGCTGAACCGAAAAATCCCCGCGCGCGGCTTTTTCAGGGCCATGTTCTACGTCCCTTACATCATTCCTGCCATGGCGGTCTATATGAGCTGGGCGCTGCTGTACAACAAGGACTTCGGTGTTTTCAACGCCCTGCTGGCGCAGTACGGTTTCCCGCGGATCGCCTTCCTGGTCGACTCCAAGTTCATCATCCCCTCCCTGGCGCTCATCGCGGTGTGGGCCAGCGGCAATTTGATCGTCATTTTCCAGGCCGGCCTTGGCAGTGTTCCCAGGGTATACCATGAGGCGGCGGAAATTGACGGAGCGAATTTCTGGCAGCGATTTATCCACATCACCCTGCCCATGATGTCCCCCATCATCTTCTACAACCTGCTGATGAGCTTGATCGCCAACATGCAGGTGGTGGTCCCCTCGCTGATTTACGCAGGCAGTTACCGTACAACCTATCCTGAGTACACGTTCATGTCATTCCTGATGTACCGTACCGGATTCATCAACAACGAACTCAGTTACGCCAGCGCCATCTCCTTCGTGTTCTTCATCCTCATCGGGATCTTTACGCTGGTGCTGTTCTCCACTTCCAAAACCTGGCTATTCTACGAAGGGGGCGAGAACAGATGAGCATCAGGAGCAGGAAGCGCGTTGAGCGCATTACAGATTCAGTATCGTTTGTGTTGATCATCTTTTTTACGGCGCTGGTGATTTTCCCCTTGTGGTGGATATTGCGTTCCTCCCTGATGACCAACCCGGAAATCGGCTCCCTGAGTTTCCTCCCCAGCCGCTGGCTCTTTTCCAATTACACGGAAGCGCTCAAAATTTTTGAGTATTTCAAGTACCTGAAGAACACCCTGACCATCCTCATTCCCTGCGTGTTCTTCGGGACGGTCACTGCGGTCCTGTGCGGCTATTCCTTCGCGAGGCTGTATTTCAGGGGGCGGGCTTTTGTGTTCGGGCTTTGCATCGCTTCATTGCTGCTGCCCGCCATTGTGACGCTCATCCCGCTGTATGTGGGCTGGGTCCGTTTCCTGGGGCTGGGCGGCACGTATTGGCCCCTGATCCTTCCCTACCTCACCGGCGGGGGCGCTTTCAACATTTTCCTCATCCGCCAGTTCATCCTGACCATCCCCAAGGAACTGGACGAGGCGGCCAAGATCGACGGCGCTGGCAGCCTTCGCATCCTGGTACAGATCCTGGTCCCGGCGATTATGCCTGCGATCATCGTCGTCGCGCTGTTCATCTTCATCGGCATCTGGAACGACGTGCTGCTGCAGACTGTCTACATTTCGGATACAGAAATGTTCACTATCGCCCTGGGGCTGAGAAAGTTTTCCGGTTCCTACGGCACGGATTGGAAACTGGCGATGGCCTCCACCGTGCTGTCCATCCTTCCGGGCATCTTTGTTTACCTGATCGGCCAGAAATACTTCGTCGAAGGCATCGTGATGACAGGCCTGAAGAACTGAGAGCCTGCCAGACCAACGGCACAAGCCCGGATTCCATTGTGAAATCCGGGTTTTCAAATGCCTGATTTTGCCTACCTGTTGAACAGGTGCGCCAATTATGATATCCTTTCAATGCAAACCGCCACTGGCGCAGGATTCCGGGTTTTACTATCCTGACACCATCCTCTACCGACAGCCAAGCCAGCCGCAGCAGCACGCCTGACCGACCGATCCAGACAGCGTCCATACATAGCAGGGCCATGCCCGGCAGCAGAAAACAGGCTTGTTGCCCCTTTCCCGCCGGACGGCCTTGCCGCCTGTTGAGAAGGAGAATACCGCATGCTGAGGAGTAAACCGCAAAAACCCGGCCCGCCGCCGGAGCCCAGGTTCACCCCGGGCGCCCTGCTGGACGGCTGGCTCGGCGCAGCCGGGCTTCATGACCTGGATCTTGCGAAAAAAGTCCGCGCGGCGCTGGACTTCGCCAGGCTGTCAGGCACCCGGGGCATCACGAAAAATGAATATTTCGGCCAGTACCATTTCTACGGCCTGACAAAACCCGAGCAGAAGGGTTTCATCACCATCCTGGAAGCGCAAAGGATCACCTGGAAACTCAGCCGGGAAATCCGGGACGTATTCTGGCACAAGGATCTTTTCCTGTCCGCTTTTGCCGGCTTCGTCCACCGTGACTGGACCCGGGTAGAGCCGGGCGGGTTCAACCGTTTTTGCGATCTGTGCGAAAAACACCAAAGGCTCATCGTCAAGCCCAGGGCGTCCACAGAGGGCAGGGGCATCCGCATCCTGGACCGGAAGGATACCACGGAACCGGAAGCCCTGTTCCATTGTCTTCTCAAAGAGGACTGCGTCGTTGAGGAAGTCCTGCAAAACGATGAAGGCCTGGCGGCCTTCAATCCTTCCTCGCTCAACACCGTCCGGGTGGTTACCCTGTACAACGGAAGTCATTTCGAGGTGTTCGGCGCGGTCGTGCGCTTTGGCCGGACGAGCTCGCCGGTGGACAACGTGTCCTCGGGCGGCCTGTACGCTGCGCTAGACCCGGCGACAGGGGAGGTCATCACGGACGGCATGGACATGTCAGGCAAACGGCATCCCAGGCATCCGGATTCAGGCAGGCCCTTCCGCGGTTTCCGGATCCCGCGGTGGGACAGTGTGCTGGATTTGGCCGGTACCGCCGTAAAAGTGCTTCCCAATATCCGGATCGCCGGCTGGGACGTCGCGCTGTTGAAGGATGGCGGTGTCGAACTGGTGGAAGGCAACCATATGCCGGACATTGACCTGCTGCAGCAGCCAAAGGAGAAGGGGATCCGGCAAGCGTTTGAAGAAAAAGTGCGCGAACTGTTCGGGGAGCGTTTCCTGGCCTGACGCGCATCGGAACGGAAAGGGGAAAAGCAGTGAAAACCATCGGCTTTGTCATCAGCCACAAGAACAACGAGCAGCGAAGGGCGCTGCTGCCGGAGGACCTCGCGCACATCCGCCATCCCCGCAGGGTATTCGTTGAAACCGGCTATGGCGACACCGTGGGGTACAAGGACAGGGAGTACGCCGAGTTCGGCGTGCGCGTGGTCCCGCGGGAGGAGGCGCTCAAGTGCGACATCATCACCGACGTCAAACTGGGCGACGCGGATTTCCTGGACGGGATCGGAGCCGGCAAAACCCTGTTCGGATGGGCGCACGCGGTGCAGATGACCGATTTCACGGAAGCCTGCATCCGGGGCGGGCATACCGTCATCGCCTGGGAAGAAATCTATGAGGACGGCCGCTATATCTTCTACCGCAACCGGGAGGTAGCCGGCGAGGCCGCCATCCTGCACGGCTTCCGCCATTGCGGCAGGATGCCCTACGACGCCAGCGTTGCCATCCTGGGCAACGGGCAGACCGCCAAAGGCGCGCTGCGCATCCTGCACGGGCTGGGCGCAAAGGTCGACGTGTACGGGAGGAAGTTCGAAAAACTCTTCCGCAAGAAAATGTTCGAGTACGACGTGCTGGTCAATTGCGTGATGTGGGACACGTCACGGGAAGACCGCGTCATCTACCGCAAGGACCTGAAAAAGATGAAGCCGGGCACGCTGATCATCGACGTGTCCTGCAACCAGTCCCTTGAAATTGAGACCTCCCACCCCACCACCATCGACGACCCGGTGTATGAGGTGGACGGGATCATCCACTACGCGGTGGACAACACCCCCGCGATGTACCCCAAAACGGTGTCAAAGCTCCTCAGCGCAGGCATCGCGAAACTGGCGGATCCGCTGATTGAGGGCAAAGTACCCCCGCACGTCAAAACTGCCGTCGTTATCCGTGAGGGGAAGATCATGAAGGAGGAGATCCGCCAGTTCCGTGAGGCGAGGGGGCTGTACTGCGGGTAGGGCTCAGGCGGGCATCAGGAAGAAGGGGCGGCCGGCCGCCCCTTCACAGACAAGGATCCAGGATACGCGGGGCTATTGCCCCGCGCGGATGTTCTTCACCGTTCGTTCCTGGATGAGCAGATGCTCAAAGTACCGCTCGCCGCCTCTTCCCATGGGGGACTGGGCGACGAGGCCCGCCTTGACGGTTTCCCCCGCCGGCAGCACAAAGTAACGCATCATGAAGAAGCGCTCCCCGTCCAGTGAATAGTGAAAGGCAAAGGCGTTCCCGACCCTGGCCGCCTGGAGCCAGACCTCCCGGCCCTCTATGTCGCAGCCGTTCGCGTCGTCGGACTCCCCTTTGGTGACGACGCTGACGACCGCATGCGTGCCAAAATCCGTCTTTTCAAAGCAGGCCTTCGCCCAGACGGACAGGTCTTTCATCACCATGATGGCACAGGCGTCATACGTATCCTGAAACTCATGCCGGACCTTGACCCGCAGGACGAAGTCCCCGCTGACCTCGGTAAAGTAAAACGGCGCGTTGTGCATCGAGCCCGGTGTAATTCCCTCCTCGTTCACAGGGCCGCTGGTAAGGAAAAAGTCGCTCCCCGCGGGCGCGTAGATGCTCATCCCCTCGTTCTCCTCACGCAGCCTGCTCTCATTCATCCAGTAAAATTCCCGCATCTCCTGTCTCCTTCTCCTGGCTGCCCGGTGTATGGGCAGCGCTTTGTCATCTCTCCCCATCCGCACGTGCGGGGGTCCTGAACGGGCCTGCGCCCTGCCCGCGAAACGGCTTAGCGCCTGTATACCGTCGCCTTCAGGCTGTAGCTCATCGGGTACTTGTCCTTGTTGTGCGGGTAGACGAACAGGCCCTGTCCGGGAATATACGTCATATCCCCGCTCATGTCGCAGAAGTTCTCCGGGAACTCATGGAAATATTCCAGGTGCATCCCGTTCCCCGCCACCGCGTCCACAAAGTCGGACACCTTGTGCATCCAGAACCAGGCTTCCACGCCGCGCCTGGTTTCCGCCGCGTATCCGCCGATGGTCTCCTCCAGGTCTGCCTCGTGGTCGAAGTAGGGATATTTGATGGCATATTCCTCTTTGCCCAGCCGTCCCTCGTCAAACATCATCATAAAGGGGTGCGAGTCAAACACGTACAGGCAGCCGCTGTCCCTGAGCAGCGCGCGCACGACCGCCCCCCACTCCCTCAGGTCCGGCAGCCAGCCCAGCACGCCCTCGGAGGTGAACACGACGTCATATTGCTCCTCATGGATGTCCCTCAGTTTCAACACGTCGGACTGGATGAACCGGATGCCTTCCACGCCCAGCTCCCCGGCCATCTTCTTCGCGTAATGGATGTTCTCCGGCACCAGGTCCACCCCGGTGACCTGCGCGCCCAGACGCGCCAGGGCAACGGAGTCCGCGCCGGTGTTGCACTGCAGGTGGATGAGTTTCTTCTCCCTGATATCCCCCAGCTCCCTGAGTATGTGCGCGTTCAATGCATGCCTGCCTTCCCGCAGCGCGCGGCTGTAATGCTCGTAATGCTCCGCGGCAATCAGCCCCCAGGCTTTCCGGTTGGCGTCGATTTCTTTCAAGGCAGCCTCCAGTCCTTTTTGATCCATGCAGTCACAGGTTTACAGACCGAAAGACAGGGCAGGGGACGAGTCCCCCGCGTCATTGCCTTTCAGAGCCCGTCAGATACTGATGACCTCGTAGCCCCCGTCCAGATAAGGCTTCATCCCGGCGTGGCCGTTCATGTCCGCCAGCATCGGCAGCCCCAGCGCGGCATTCACCTCATACACGCCCATCACTTTTGAGCAGGCCAGGCAGATACCGGCCAGCAGGCCCATCTCCTTCGCCTTGAGGTAGACGGGGTTCCCCTCGCCGTCCATCCCCGCGGGCAGCCTGACGGAAGCGCCTTCAAAGATCACCCTGACCTCATACCCGCCCTCATGGAGCTGGACCGCGTTGAGCAGGACGTGCTGGAAGCAGCTCTTCTCACCGGTCATGCCGTAAAACAGGATCTTTTTCATCTGGCTTCTCCTTTGCTTACTGCCTGCCTATCTGGGCAGGTTCAGGTATTCCTCCATCATCCAGCCGTGGAATCCTTCGTACTCGACCCGCGCCCAGCCGTCCCGGGCCTCCAGCACGACGACCTGTTCGCCGGACCTGACGGTGGTCCAGGCGGTACCGCTGCGGCTGGGCTGGGCGCGCAGTCGCACGTTGGCCTCGCGCGAGGGGTCAACGCTGACGACCCCGGTGAGCGTGCCAAGGCCTTGTTCAGCGGTCGCTTCCCTCAGGTAGGCGCTGAGCGCATAACCTTCCCGGCCGTCGTGGCGGATGAGGGAGAAGGGTTCGCTTTTTGCGATCAGCAGCACGGCGCGTCCGCTGGGGACCGTGCCCAGGGCCCCGGATCTTGTGCTCATCTCCTCCCTGAGGGTGAGCTTCCCGCCGGGCGCCGTCACCAGGGCGATGACAGGCTGGGGCGAGCCATAGCTGAAACTGAGCGCAAGCGTGGGCACGAAACCTTCCAATTCGCCGCTTTTCACCCTGCTCCAGGACAGCCCCAGGCGCTTCAGGGTCAGCACGCTGCCGGCCGGCAGGCTCTGCAGGACGGGGGATTCATGGGCGGGCAGCTGGAACATCATTGTCCCCGCTGGTTCGGTCACGATCGCCTCCGCCGCGGCGTCCGGGTTGATATTTGGCATCTCCCCGGGCTTGACCGGCGCCAGCGTCGGCACCGCTTCGGGCCTTTCCGTCGTTTCAGCGGCGGGCGTTTCCTCCGTCACGGTCATCGCGTCTTCCCCGGCCATCACAGCCGGGAAAAGCAGCAGGACCATCAGGGAAAACAGTAGAGCCACTACTTTGCCTGTTCGCGTCATTTGATAGCCTCCTTCACAGGAATGTCGTTAATTCTTAACATTTGCGTAATTATCATACGCCGCCCCGGAAGCCCTGTCAAATCAACCCATCAATATGAAAAAGAAAAAAGCGCCGTCCCCGACGGACAGCGCGCGGTTTGGGGCAGCCGGTATCCGCCTATTTCGCCAGTTTGAGAAACTCCGCCAGTTCCGCGGGGTCCAGGCGGTAAGGCGCGCCGATGCCCTGGAAGAAGCCGTGTTCCATGACGAGGTGGATGGTCAGGTCGCTCCAGGACATCGTTTTGCCGGTCCTGATGTCGGTGACCGTGGTGTTGCGCTTGGCGGCGCGGTGGTCGCGGAAGGGGCAGCTGATGCGGCCCATGTATTCCTCCACGTCGACTTGAAAGCTGTCCGCCTGCGCGGCGCCGTTGTTCTCAATCGCCAGCCGGGTCAGCCGGCGCATTTCCTCCCCGAGTTCCCTGGAGGTCGTGCCTTTCACCCCAAGTTCCTCAGCATCGTCCAGGATGATCTGGGGAAAGGGGCGCCCGTCCTCGCCCAGGAAGCCGTCGCGGGCCAGGATGCCGGCCCTGAGGTTCTCCTGGACTGGAATGTCTTTGGGGTTCTGCTTCATGCCGCCCTCCTTAGGTAAACTTGTCGTAGAAGATGGTCCCGTCCGTGAAGCCCTTGTCCTTGAGGATCTTGATGCAGGCGTCCAGCATGCCCGGGCTGCCGCAGAGATAGGCTTCCTTGCCCTCGCCGTTGTCGACCTGCTCCTGCAGCGCGACGGTGACGAATCCTTTCACGCCCTCCCAGTTGTCCTCCGGATCCGGGAAAGCCAGGCAGGGGATGAACCGGAAGTTGGGGTGCTCCCGCTGGATGCGGGCGAACTCCTCCATGTAATAGAGGTCCTTCTTCTTGTTCGCGCCGAAGAAAAACCGCATCTTCAGGTCGTCGCGGCCTTTTTCGATCACGTCGTACACCAGGGAACGGATGGGCGCCAAGCCCGAGCCGCCGGCGATCATGATCAGCTCCCCGCAGTCTCCCCTGAGGTAGAAATCCCCGTAGGGGCCGGAGAGGCGGACCTGATCGCCGACCTTCAGTGCGGTGTGCACATAGGTGGTGCAGATGCCGCCCGGCACCAGGCGGATGAGCAGCTCGACATGGTCCTTCTCGCTGGCCTTGGACGAGATGGAGTAGGCGCGGAAGACCTCCTCCTTCACCTTGCCGTAGGGTTTGGTATAGAACTGCACGAACTGACCGGCCTTGAAGTCGATGGTCTGCCCGGGGGGCAGCTTCATCCGCAGGCGCTTGATGTCGTAGGTCATGTCTTCCATCTCGACCAGTTCGCAGACGAACTCGCGGATGTTGAACAGGTCTTCCGGGATGAGCAGCTTCATGTCCCCCTTGACCTTCACCTGGCAGGACAGGCGCATGTGCCTCTCCCGCTCCTCCCGGCTCAGGTAGGGTTCCTCGGTCAGCAGCAGCGGGCCCGCGCCTTCCGGCACCGCCACCTTGCACAGGCCGCAGGTGGCCTTGCCGCCGCAGGCGGAGGGGATGAAGATCTTTTCATTCGCCAGGGTGGACAGCAGCGGGGAGCCGCCCTTGACCTGCAGCTTTTTCTTGCCGTTGTTGATGTCCAGTTCGCAGGTGCCGTAGTTGTTCAGCACCGCTTCGGCCACGGAGATGATCAGGGACAGCGCCCCCGAAACGGCCGCCAGGCTGATGACGGTCTTGAGAATCACGCTGAAATCCATACGTCCCCTCCCCGCTTACTGGATGGTGAAGATGCCGGAGAAGCCGATGAAGGCCATGGCCATGATGCCCGTGATGATAAAGGACAGGGCTGGCCCCTTCACGCCCGGGGGCAGCTTGACGTTGGCCAGCTTCTCCCGGATG
>CAZJCB010000043.1:12392-13164 GCA_964544245.1 uncultured Christensenella sp. | reverse complement strand
GAAAACGCCCAATGGCGCCCAGAGGAAGCGTCCCTTGATATTGAGAAACTGCCCGGCCTGCTGTCCTATCATGTGTCTGGTGGCAGCGTCTCGCCGGACGGCAGTTATGCCGTCTTGACGGTGGATGCCCGGATGGCGGGCCAGGACGGGATGCAGCGGGACGTATCCGGGTATCCCCTCCGGCTGGTCCGCCAGGACGGTATTTGGAAAATGAGCGAAACCTCGCTCCTTTTATTAACCGGGGAAGTCAGATGAGAAGATTTATCAAGCCAAAGCACGCCTGGGCTTCCGCGCTGCTCGCGGCCCTGGTCTTCTTGACTGGCTGCACAGCCTCCATCCCCATCAGGAAAAACGCCGGCATCACCCTGCCCCCGCCCAAACAAGACTATGCCGCGCCCCTGGGGGATACGGGGGACAGTTTCGCGCAGACCGTTCTGCTGTGCCTGCCTTCCGCGCAAAGCGGCCAGCTGCAAATGTTTCCAGAACGGATCCTGCTTTCACATGCGCGCCATCCGGCGGAATACACGCTGCGCAAACTGTTTTCCTATACGGGCACCACAGGCGCGAAGCCGCTTTCAGGTGAGACCCAAATCAGCCTTCACCCCGGTTCAAGCATCGAAATTTCGGAGGAAACGGCGACTGTAAACCTTGGCCCAAGCGCGCTGGCCCTGAACCGCAAAGAACTGTACCTGGTCTGCCGGGCTATCGCCAACACGCTGGCGCAGTGGGGCGACATCCGTTTTGTCAATGTGCTGGTCAACAGCCGCCAGCA